>NZ_JBHTLQ010000014.1:0-87857 GCF_042679085.1 Phenylobacterium conjunctum
CCATGGGCCAGCTTCTGGGCGACCAGGTCGGCGGTGGCGGCGCGATTGCGGGCGGCGGCCTCAGCGGCCTCGCGCTCGGCGCCCAGTCGGGTGAAGTCGGCATAGGCCGACGCGAGCGAGGTGGTCAGGATCAGCCGCGCCTGAGCGGCGTCGGCCCGCGCGGCCTGGGCCTCGGAGGTGGCGGCGGCCAGGGCGGCGCGATTGCGGCCCCACAGGTCGAGGTCGAAGCCGGCGTCGAGCTTCACCTGGCCGGTGTCCTTGTAGCCCTCGGGCACAAAGGCCCTGGGGAAGCCCGCATTGTAGCTCTGCTTGTTCTCCGCCGCGTAGCCGCTGAGGGACAGGCTGGGCAGGGTCGCGCCCCGGGCCTTGTCCGCCCCGGCTTCAGCAGCCCGCAGGCGCGCCGTGGCCTGGGCCAGGCTTGGAGACCCCTTCAGCGCTTCGGCCATAAGCTGGTCGAGCTGGGGATCGGCGTAGGCGGTCCACCAGCTGTCGGCGGGCCATTCCGCCGTCGGGGCCGAGAAAGCCTTGGCTGTGGCGAATCCGCCGGCTGCGGCCGGCCGGGGCGCTGCGCCGAGATCAGGGATGGCCGCGCAACCGGAAAGCGCCAAGACGCCCGCCAGCACGGGAATGAGGGTTCGGGACATGCCGCGCCTCGGGGAGAAGTTGCGGAGAAATTCAGGGTCACTTTACTGACCGTACGGTACGGTCATATATTGGACACGAGGACGCCGTCAAGCTACAAGCCTGACCCAGTTGGAGGATCGATGGCCGCGCCCCTACCCAAGCGAGACGACCGACGCCGGGAGACGATCCTGGAGATCGCCCGCGATGTGTTCATGATGCAAGGGTTCGCCGCGACCTCGATGTCGGCCATCGCCACGCGCCTGGGCGGCTCGAAGGGCACGCTCTACAACTACTTCAAATCCAAGGAGGAATTGTTCGGCGCGGTCGTCTCCCGCGAGTGCGCCGGCCTTGCGGCCTCCCTGTTTGAGAACGTGCCGCCAGACGGCGAAATGCGCCAGCGCCTGACCCACTTCGGCCGGGTGATCCTGAGCCGCCTGCTGGAGGACGGCCCGATCCGGCTCCAGCGCATCATCGTGGCCGAGACCGAACGCTTTCCGGAGATCGGCGCAGCCTTCTACGAATCTGGCCCCCGCCAGATCCAGGATCGGCTGAGCGCCTACATGGCCGCCGATATCGCCGCGGGGCGGCTAAGCGAGGCCGATCCACGGATCGCCGCGGCTCAGTTCAAGGACTTGGTGCTGTCCAACATCCACCAGCAGAAGCTCTGGGGCGTCCTGGGCGACTTCACCGACGCCCAGATCGACGAGCATGTGCAGCAGGCGGTCGAAACCTTCCTGCGCGCCTACGCCCCGCACTAGATCACCGCCCACTCCCGTCTGGTTGGGAATGGACGGGTCCTGCGGCGATCAGGCCGCCTTGATGATGCCCAGGAAGTCCTCGGCCTTCAGCGAGGCGCCGCCGACCAGGGCCCCGCCCACTTCATCGGCATGGAGGATTTCGGCCGCGTTGGAGGGCTTCACCGAGCCGCCGTAGAGGATCGCGACGCCGGCGCCCTGGTCGCCGAACTGCTCCACCAGGGTGGCGCGGATGGCGCGGTGCACTTCCTCGATCTCCGGCGTGGTGGGGGTCAGGCCGGTGCCGATGGCCCAGACCGGCTCGTAGGCGACGGTGAAGGCCTTGCCGGCCAGTTCGGCGGGCAAAGAGCCCCTCACCTGCCCGGTGACGATCTCCAGCGCCTTGCCGGCCTTGCGTTCCTCAAGGGTCTCGCCGACGCAGACGATGGGCTCCAGGCCCGCGCGCAGGGCCGCGCCGACCTTGGCGGCGACGACGGCGTCCGTCTCGCCATAACCCGCGCGGCGCTCGGAATGGCCCAGGATCACCAGGGCCGCGCCGGCGTCGACCAGCATTTCGGCGGCCACATCGCCGGTGAAGGCGCCCGAGGCCTCGGCGCGGCAATCCTGGCCGCCCACCGCAACCTTGGTCCCCGCCAGGGCCTCAGCGGCCCGGGCCACCAGGGTCGCCGGCGGGCAGATCGCCACCCGGGCGCTGACGCCCTCCAGGCCGGCGGCCACCGCCTTGGCCTCGCTGAGCGCCACGGCCAGGCCGTTCATCTTCCAGTTGCCAGCGATCAGAGGAGTGGGTTTGGACATGACGGCCTCGATTTTGTCGATTTCGCACGGCGGTTAAGGCGCCGGAAGCCGGCTGTCACCCCGCTTCGACGCTGTCCGGACATCGGGGCGGCTTGCGGGTCGGGAGCGGCCTCAACTATACCCCGCGTTCCAAGCATCGCCCGAAGCGGCGGAGAAGGTTCAAATGATCGCCAGTTTCCGCGCCTTCGCGAAGTCGTGGTTCGCCACCCTCCTGATCGGGCTGCTGATCGTCAGCTTCGCCGTATTCGGGGTCCAGGACGTGTTCCGCGGCCGCATCAGCAACTCGGTCGTGACGGCTGGGTCGCGCACGGTCACCCCGCAACAGTTCAAGCGGGAGTTCGATTCGTACCGTAAGGGCCTGGAGCAGCAGGTCGGCCAGCCGGTCACCCAGGAGATCGCGATCGAGAACCATCTCGACGCCCGTCTGCTGGAAGAACTCGCCAACCAGGAAGGCTTCGCGGCCCTGCTGGGCAAGATCGGCCTGAAGCCCGCCGACAGCCTGATGAAGGCCCAGCTGGAAAAGATCCCGGCCTTCTTCGACCAGGTCTCCGGCCGCTTCGACAAGACGCTCTATCTGCAGAAGCTGGGCGAGAACCAGTTCACCGCGCCCGAGTTCGAGCAGCGGATGCGCGACGACATCGCCCAGAACCATTTCGCTTCCGGCATGGTCAACGGCATGCGCGTGCCGCGCGCCTACACCGCGCTCGGCGCCGTGATGGACATGGAAACCCGTGACGTCGGCTTCTTCGCGGTCGATCCGCGCAGCGTGGCTCAGCCGGCCCTGCCGACCGACGCCCAGCTGACCCAGTTCATGAAGGACAACGCCGCCCAGCTGATGCGGCCCGAGTTCCGGGTGCTGACGGTGGTCAAATTCAGCCCGTCCATGGTCAGCCAGAACCTGCCCATCGACGAAGCTGAGCTGAAGAAGCGCTTCGACTATCGCAAGGACACCCTGTCCCAGCCGGAAACCCGCACTGTGGCCCAGATCCCGGTGAAGGACGCCAAGACCGGCCAGGCCGTGGCCCAGCGCCTGAGCAGCGGCGAGAACCCGAGCCTTGTGGCCAAGTCGGTCGGCGCCGAAGCCATCATCTATGCCGACAAGCCGCGCACCGCGATCGCCGACTCCAAGGTGGGCGCGGCGGCCTTCTCCCTGCCCCGCGGCGGGGTGTCGGTGGTTCAGGGCGACCTGGGCACTGCGGTGGTCATCGTGGGCGCTATCACCCCCGGCCACACGGTCACCCTGGAAGAGGTTCGCCCGGCGCTCGAGGCCGAGCTGCGCAAGGACGCCGCCGCCCAGAAGGTCTACGACATCAGCCAGGCCTATGACGACGCCCATGCCGGCGGCGCCAGCCTGGCCGAAGCCGCCAAGAAGGCCGGCGCCCCGACCATCACCCTGGGTCCGGTCACGGAACAAGGCCAGGGCCTGAACGGCCAGCCTGTCCCCGGCGTCACGCCCCAGATGCTGAAGACCGCCTTCGCCCTGGCCGCCGGCACCGACAGCGAGATCGAAGACGCTGGCCAGGGCGAGTACTTCGCCGTCCGCGTCGAGAAGGTGATCGGCAAGGCGCTGCCGCCGCTGGCCGAGGTCAAGCCGCAGCTGGTCCGCGTGTGGATGCTGCGCGAGATGACCAAGCGCCTGCAGGCCAAGGCCGATGAACTGGCCGCCCGGGTCAAGAAGGGCGAGAGCCTGGAAGCCGTGGCCGGCTCCGTCGGCCAGCGCGTGGTGCGCGTCACCGGCCTTGACCGCCAGAACGCCGCCCAGAACCAGACTCTGTCGCGCGACGCCCTGGGCAAGGCCTTCAACCTGCCCAAGGGCGACGTGTTCACCGCCGAGAACGGCCAGGCCTTCGGCCTGGTGGTGGCCAAGCTGGAAGGCGTGCACGCGCCGTCCGGCTCGACCCTGGCCCGCGCCACCGAGGACATGCGACCGCAGGTGACCATGGCCCTGTTCCGCGAGTTGGGCGCCGACGCCCGTCGCTACGCCCGCACCGAACTGAAGGTGAAGGTGAACACCGACCAGGCGCGCGCCGCCCTGGGCCTGGAGCCCGAGGACACCAAGGGCAAGGGCGACAAGGCCAAGACCTCCAAATCGGAGAAGGACCAGTGACGATCGAACCGGCCCAGGCGGACTTTGAGGCGAAATACGCGCTCGGGGCCTCGCAGGTCGTCTGGACCCGTCTGATCGACGATCTCGAGACCCCGGTCTCGGCCTATCTGAAGATCGCCCAGGGCCGACCCTACGCCTTCCTGTTCGAGTCGGTGGAGGGCGGCGCCTGGCGGGGCCGCTATTCCGTCATCACGATGAACCCGGACCTGGTCTGGCGCTGCCGCGGCGACGTCGCCGAGGTGGCGGAAGGCGCGGACATCGAGGCCGGCCGCTTCACGCCTCAGGCGGGCGGCGCGTTGGACTCCTTGCGCGACCTGGTGGCCGCCAGCCGCCTGGACCTGCCGGCCGGCCTGCCGCCGATGTCGGCGGGGGTGTTCGGGGCCATCGGCTACGACATGATCCGGCTGGTGGAGAAGCTGCCGAACGTCAATCCGGACCCGCTCGGCCTGCCCGACGGCCTGATGACCCGGCCCTCTATCGTCGCCATCTTCGACGCCATCGCCCAGGAGATCATCCTGGTCACCACGGTGCGCCCGTCGGCCACCCCGGCCGCCCAGGCCTACGCCGAGGCCCAGGCCCGGCTTGAGGCCGTCATGGCCGACTTCCGCAAGCCCGCCCCGCCGCTGACCGGCCAGGGCGCGCCCCAGCCCGACCAGTTCACCACCCCGGTGAGCCGCGACACCTATCGGGGCATGGTGGAGAAGGCCAAGGAATACATCAGGGCCGGCGACATCTTCCAGGTGGTGCCCAGCCACCGCTTCCGTGCGCCCTTCGCCTATGAGCCCTTTGCGCTCTATCGGTCCCTGCGGCGGATGAACCCCTCGCCGTTCCTGTTCTACCTGAACTTCGGCGACTTCCAGCTGGCAGGCTCCTCGCCGGAGATCCTGGTGCGCCTGCGCGACGGCAAGATCACCATCCGCCCCATCGCCGGCACGCGGCCGCGCGGCGCGACGCCCGAAGAGGACCGCCGGCTCGAGGCCGAACTGATCGCCGATCCCAAGGAACGGGCCGAGCACCTGATGTTGCTGGACCTGGGCCGCAACGATGTGGGTCGCGTGGCCATGCTGAAGGCGCAAGGCGCCAACCAGGCGGCGCCGACCAGCCGGGCGCCGCGGGTGCGGGTGACCGCCAGCTTCTTCGTCGAGCGCTACAGCCACGTGATGCACCTGGTCTCCAACGTCGAGGGCGATGCGCCGGAAGGCCTGGATCCCGTGGACGTGCTGATGGCCGCCCTGCCCGCTGGCACCCTGTCCGGCGCGCCCAAGGTGCGGGCCATGGAGATCATCGACGAGCTCGAGATCGAAAAGCGCGGCATCGCCTATGCGGGCGCGGTCGGCTATTTCGGCGCCGACGGCAGCGTCGACACCTGCATCGTCCTGCGCACGGCCTGCTTCAAGGACGGTCAGGTCTATGTCCAGGCCGGCGGCGGCGTGGTCGCCGACAGCGATCCTGACGCCGAATACGACGAGACCCTGCACAAGGCCCGCGCCATCCGCCGGGCCACAGAGGAAGCCTGGCGGTTCGTCTGACCGCCATGGCAGAGCCGCCCCGCCCGCCTCGGGCTGTACGCCTCGTCCTGATGCGCGAGTTGCGGCGCTGGCACTGGATCGCCTCGGCCCTGTGCCTGGCGATGCTGCTCATGTTCGCAGCCACCGGCCTGACCCTCAATCACGCCGGGACTTTCGAGCCGGAGCCACGCGTCACCCAGACGCGCGCGATCGCCCCCGCCGAGGTCCAGAAGGTTCTGGCGGCCGGGCCGGCGCAGGGCGAGGCTCCGCTGCCGCCCGCTGCGCGGGCCTGGCTGGACAAGCAGTTCAAGGTCCGGACCGGCGACGCCGCCGCGACCTGGAGCGCGGAGGCGGTGGAACTGGTCCAGCAGCGGCCGGGCGGCCAGACCACCACCGTCATCGACCGGCCGGGTGGCCAGACCCTGGTGGAGATCGAGGCCCGGGGCCTCGTCGCCGCCGCCAACGACCTGCATACCGGGCGCTATTCGCCCAAGGCGTGGAACCTGCTGATCGATGTCTTCGCCGTCGCCTGCCTGGTCTTCGCCGGCACGGGGCTCGGCCTGCTGCTCACCAACGCCCGCGCCCGGCCGGTCACCTGGCCGCTGATCCTTGGCGGAGTCGCCATCCCCCTGGGCGTCTGGCTGATTGCCGCCCACGCGCTCTGACCCGAGGCGTTGACCCACATCAAGGCGCCATCTTGTTGCGACTGCAATTGCGAATGCGTCGCGATTATGGCTTGCAACTGCGAATGCCTCGCAATAACACAACACCCGAATTGAGCCTCCTCCGCTCAGCCAAGGGAATCAGTATCGATGAGTGTTTCACGGACCCCCACGCGCCAACCGGCCAGCCTTCGTCTCGCCGCCGCGCCCCTGACGGCAGGAGCCATGCTGGGCCTTGCGGTCTCCATGCTGGCCCCGGCCGAGGCCGCCGCCCAGGAAGCCGCCGGCGAACTTGCCACCGTGAAGGTCGAGGACACCGCCATCGACCCGAACCCGAACGCCCAGCTGGGCGTGCCCTACAAGGCCAAGACCTCCGGCGACCAGCGCCGCACCCGCCCGATCGCCGAGACCCCGACCACCCTGCAGGTGGTGACCAAGTCGGCCATCGACGACGCCGGCTATAGCTCCCTGTCGGAAATCCTGGACGCCCAGCCGGGCATCACCCTGGGCACCGGTGAGAACGGCAACGCCTTCGGCGACCGCTACATCATCCGCGGCCAGGAGGCCCGCAGCGACGTGTTCGTCGACGGCCTGCGCGACCCCGGCATGACCATCCGCGAAAGCTTCGCCGTCGAGCAGGTGGAGATCACCAAGGGCCCCAGCGCCACCTTCGCCGGTCGCGGCGCGGCCGGGGGCGCGGTCAACGCCATCACCAAGCAGGCCAACACCGCCTTCAACTTCGGCAAGGCCGACCTGGCCGTCGGGACCGATGACCACGTCCGGGCGACCCTGGACGTGAACCACGCGTTCGGTGAGACCTTCGCCGTCCGCGGCAACCTGCTCTACGCCCGCGAGGACGTGCCCGAGCGCTCGCCCGCCAATCGCGAACGCACCGGCCTGGCCCTGTCGGGCCTGTACGCCCCCACGGACAAGCTGTCGGTGACCGTGGACTATTACGGCCTGCGCGCTGAGGACCTGCCGGATCTGGGCAGCTGGCTCTACAACAAGCAGCCGAACAAGCACGCCCCGGCCTACGCCCAGGCCCAGGACTTCCTGAAGTCGGACGTGGACACCTTCACCGCTCGCGTTGACTACAGCTTCAGCGACGCCGTGCGCCTGAAGAACCTGCTGCGCTATGGCAAGTCGGACAACAGTTACCTGACCACCGGCGCGCGCGGGATCCTGACCTCGGCCAATGCGCCGGGCGGCGCCTATCTGTCGGCCACCCTGTCGACCCACCAGGGCTGGCAGGAGGTCGAGTATCTGGCCAACCAGACCGACCTGTTCATCGACACCGAGCTGTTCGGCCTGAAGCACCAGCTGGTGGCCGGGTTGGAATACACCGACCACAAGGTGCTCAACGGCGTGTTCGCCACCACCAACACCGGCGCCTTCAACTGCGCCTCTGGCACGAGCACGACCCTCAACGCCTACTGCATCTATGACCGCACCGGAGCCATCGCGCCGAACCTGTCGACCCTGATGGGCCGCCAGGCGGTTAGGGGGACCTGGGACACCGACTGGGGGGTCAAGACCCTGTCGGCCTACCTGATGGACACGGTGGACCTGACCGACGAGCTGACCGTGTTCGGCGGCGTGCGGGTGGACAGCTTCGACTTCGACCTGGGGACCCAGAACACCACGACCCTGGCCCGGGCCAACTACGCCTATTCCTACACCCTGTGGAACGGCCACCTGGGCGTCACCTATGGCCTGGCGCCCGGCCTGATGATCTATGCCAGCGCCGCCTCCGGCGCCGACATCAATGGCGGCGAGTCCGACGTGGGCACCTCCAGCGGTTACGGCGGCACGGTGATCTACAACGGCAAGGTCGCCGGGGCGAAGCCGGAGAAGTCGCTGAACCTCGAGCTTGGGGCCAAGTGGAACGTCCTGGACGAGCGCCTGCTGCTCACCGCCGCGGCCTTCCAGTCGACCAAGAAGGAGGTCATGGAGGGCGCCGACTACTCCTCGGTCGGCACCTTCAACACCGGCAAGAACCGCGTCCGCGGCGTCGAACTGGGCGTCAGCGGCCAGATCACCGACGCCCTGTCCGTGGTCGGCGGCGTGACCTGGATGGAAGCCGAGGTCCTGGCCTCGGCCACGCCCGCCAACGTCGGCAAGACCCTTTCAAACTTCGCCGACGTCTCAGCCTCGCTGCAGGCCAAGTACGAGATCCGCGAAGGCTTCTATGTCGGCGGCGTGATCAAGCACGAGGGCAAGCGCTATGGCGGCCAGCCCGACACGGCGGCGGCCTATTCCACCACTGACGGGACCTACAGCCAGCCGGTCCCGGCCTATACGACCCTGGACCTGTTCGCGACCTATCGGATCAACAAGGACCTGCAGGCCAAGGTGAACCTGGGCAATGTGACGGACGAGAACTACTACCTCGCCGTCTATCGGTCGGGCGCCTTCCTCTACAAGGGCGACGGTCGTAACGCGCGGCTGACGCTCACCTATGAGTTCTGATCCCACCCGGATCGGAGCTGGAGCGGGCCTCGCCGCGGCGCGGCCCGTGCTTCCCCCCGGGGTGTTCTGCGCCCAGGACTATGAGCGCCTGGCCGAAGAGCGCCTCAGCCCCGCGGTGTTCGCCCACACCGCGGGCGGGTCGGGCGGCGAGGCCGCTCTGGCCCGCAACCGCAGCGCCTTTGAGGCCGCGGTCACGACGCCGCGGATGCTGGTGGACTTCGACGGCGCGAACACCCGGGCGCGGGTCGGCGGGATCGACCTCTCGCATCCGATCCTGCTCGCGCCCCTGGCTCATCAGGGGCTCTACCATCCGCGGGGCGAGCTTGAGACGGCCCAGGCCGCCGCGGTGGTCGGGGCGGGCCTTGTCTGCAGCACCCTGTCCTCGAACAGCCTGGAAGACATCGCCGAGGCCGCCGGCCCGGCCCGCTGGTTCCAGCTCTATCTCCAGCCCGACTGGGCGGTGAGCCTGGACCTGGTCCGCCGCGCCGAGGCCGCCGGCTACCAGGGCCTGGTGCTGACGGTGGACGCCCCCGTCCAGACCCCCAGCCTGCGGGCCCTGCGCGCCGGCTTCACCGGCGAGGGCAGCGTCGCCGCCAACCTCACAGCCTATCCCGCGCCGGCGCCGCCGCCCCTCGCGTCCGGTGAAAGCCGGGTGTTCGGCGGCCCGATGCGCCATGCGCCGCGCCTGAGCGACATCGGCCGGCTGAAGGCCGAGACCCGCCTGCCGCTGTGGATCAAGGGCGTGCTGCATCCCGAAGACGCCCGCCAGTTCCTGGCCGCTGGCGCCGACGGCCTGATCGTCTCAAACCACGGTGGCCGCGCCTTTGACGGCGCGCCGGCGGCGTTGAGCGCCCTGCCCGCGATCCGAGAGGCGGTGGGCGACACCGTTCCGGTCCTGATGGACGGGGGCGTCAGGTCCGGCCGCGATGTCTTCACCGCCATCGCCCACGGGGCCGATGCGGTCCTGGTCGGGCGGCTGCAAGCCTACGCCCTGGCCGTCGCCGGCGCCTTGGGCGTCGCCCACATGATCCGGCTGCTGCGCGAGGAGCTGGAGCTGAACATGGCCCTCGCCGGCTGTCCCGACCTCGCCGCCATCCGCCGCCTCGGCGCGGCCACCTAGAGCGCCCCATGCTGATCGCCATCGAAAACCTGCTGTCCAAGTCCGAGGTCGCCGCCGTGCGCGAGCGGCTGGACACCGCCGCCTGGCAGGACGGCGCCGCTACGGCCGGAGGGATCGCGCGCCGCCAGAAGCATAACCTCCAGCTCGACGACGCCGCGGAGCCGGCCCTCAGCCTCAGCCAGGAGGTGCTGCGCCGGGTCCGTGCGCACCCGACGTTTATCTCCGCCGCCCTGCCGCGGAAGATCTATCCGCCCAAGTTCAACCGCTACGAGGACGGCGGCGAGTACGGCGCCCACGTGGACAGCGCGATCCTGCAGACCCTGGCCGGCGAGACCCTGCGCAGCGACCTGTCAGCGACCCTGTTCCTCGCCGAACCCGATACCTACGAGGGCGGCGAGCTACAGATCGAGGGCCCCTTCGGCGTCCAGGAGGTGAAGCTCGAAGCCGGGTCGATGGTGCTCTATCCGTCCAGCAGCCTGCACCGGGTGACGCCTGTCACCCGCGGGGCGCGCGTGGCCGCCTTTTTCTGGATCGAGAGCCTGGTGCGCGATGACACTGATCGGACCCTGCTGTTCGACCTGGACCGCGCGATCCAGGGCCTGACCGCCACGGCGGGACCAGACAACGCCGAGCTCGTGCGGCTGACCCACGTCTATCACAACCTGCTTCGTCGCTGGGCCGCCACCTGATTGCAGTTGCGACTTCAAATGCGAATGAGTTTCATGTAGGCGAGAGCCATGTCCCTGATCGCCACCGCCCCGGATCCTGAACTGCCCAAGCTGCGGCTGTCCCTGCCGCCGCGAAACTGGCTCATCGCTGGCGGGATCGCCGCCGTGGTCCATGTCATCCTGCTGATCGTACTGTTGGCTGTGCGGGCTGAGCAGATCCAGGCCAGGCCCGACCCGACGATGGAGGTCTCGCTCATTCCAGCGGCGGCCTTCATGCCCCAGGATCTGAAGCGGCCGCCGAGCGCGCCGCCCCCGCCGAAGCCCGAGACCCGCCAGCCGGACCTCGAACAGGCGCGGCCGACCCCGACGCCGGAGGTCCTGCCCGAGGTGACCCGCGCCGCCGCCGTGGCCCCCTCGCCCGCCCCCAGTCAAGCCGAGGCGCCGGCCACCGTGGCGCCGCCCGGCCCACCGGTTCCGGCCACGACGCCGCCCAGCTTCACCGCGGCCTATCTGAACAATCCCGGTCCTCAGTACCCCTATGAGGCCCGCGTGAAACGCCACGAGGGAATCGTCCGGCTGAAGGTGCTGGTGTCTCCAGAAGGCCGCGCCGAACAGGTCAGCATCGAGCGGTCCAGCGGCTATCCGGCCCTCGATGACGCCGCCCTCGACGTGGTGAAGCGCCGCTGGCGCTTCGTGCCCGCCAAGCAGGACGGCCGCGCCGTCTCCGCCTGGGTCATCGTGCCGATGGCCTTCTCCCTCAAGACCCGTTGAGTTCAACCATGCGCCGCTTCATCACCCTCGCCGCCTTCGCCACTGTCCTCGGCCTCGCCGGGGAAGCCGCCGCCCACGGCGACGTGAAGTGCGAGGCCACCCGCGCCGACCGCCGCCCTTCGGTTGACCTGCAGAAAATGCTCAAGGCCCAAGGCTGGACGGTGCGCAAGATCGTCGTGACCAACGGCTGCTACGAGGTCTACGGCTACGATTCCAGCAACCGCCCGGTCGAGGTGTTCTTCGATCCCAAGACCTTCGAGCGCGTCCCCGCCAAGTAAGCGGTCAGCGACTCGACTGCACCACGTGCTCTGTGATGACCGGCGGGGCCATGATCATGGCGGTCGCCAGCATCAGGGCGGACGCCGCCGCCAGGGCCGCGGCGCCCAGCACCGGCCAGGTGCTATCCTTGGGCAGGGGCTGGGAAAGCAGGCCCCGGGCCCGGGCCATGGCCCCGGTCTCAAGCGCCGGACCCGGCAGGTGGGAATCGGTCGTCGACATGGCCTCAGGCTCGCGCCTTCCCCATGTCCATGCAATGCGAAGACTTGGCGCAGGGCCAAGCGCGGCCTAGAGGTGAACCATGATCCTGGTCATCGATAACTACGACAGCTTCACCTACAACCTCGTCCACTATCTCAATGAGCTGGGCGCGGAGACGGTGGTCTATCGCAACGACGCCCTCAGCGTCGCCGAGGCCTTCGGCATGAAGCCGCAAGGTGTGCTGCTCTCGCCCGGCCCGTGCACGCCGAACGAGGCCGGCATCTGCCTGTCGCTGATCGAGTCCGCGCCGGCCGACCTGCCGATCCTGGGGGTTTGCCTGGGCCACCAGTCCATCGGCCAGGCCTTCGGCGGCGAAGTCATCCGCGCCCAGGCCCTGATGCACGGCAAGGTCAGCCCGATCCATCACACCGACAAGGGCGTGTTCAAGGGCATGCCCAACCCCTTCACCGCGACCCGCTATCACAGCCTGTCGGTGAAGCGCGAGACCATGCCCGACGTCCTGGAGATCACCGCCTGGACCGACGACGGCGAGGTCATGGGCTTCCAGCACAAGACCCGACCGATCCACGGCGTCCAGTTCCACCCGGAATCCATCGCCACCGAGGGCGGCCACCACCTGCTGGCCAACTTCCTGGCCCTGGCCGGCGTGCAAGTTCCCGCCGAGGCCTGATGTCCGACATCTTCAAGCCGCTGCTCGGCCGTCTCGCTGACGGCGCGACGCTCAGCGAGGACGACGCCCAGGAGTTTTTCGCCGCCTGCCTGCGCGGCGAACCTACCCCGGCCCAGATCGCGGCCGCAGTCACCGCCATGCGCCTGCGCGGCGAGACGGTGGGTGAGATCACCGCCAGCGCGCGGGCCATGCGCCGGGCCGCCGTGGCGCTGGACGTGCCTTATCCGACCATTGATGTCTGCGGCACCGGCGGCGACGGCCTGCACACGCTCAACATCTCCACGGCGGTGGCCTTCGTGGCCGCCGCTGGCGGCTTGAAGGTCGCCAAGCACGGCAACCGGGCGATGTCGTCCAAATCCGGCACCGCCGATGTGCTCACCGAGCTCGGCGTCGATATCGCTGCGCCGTCGGCTGTGCAGTTGAAGGCCCTGGACGAGGCCGGCGTCTGCTTCATGTTCGCGCCGGCCCACCACGGCGCCATGCGCCACGTCTCGCCGATCCGCGCCGAGCTGGGCTTCCGCACCATCTTCAACCTGCTGGGCCCGCTGACCAATCCAGCCGGCGCCAAGCGCCAGGTGCTGGGCGTATTCGCCGACCGCTGGGTCGAGCCCCTGGCCCGTGTGCTGGGCGCGCTCGGCGCCGAACGCGCCTGGGTGGTCCACGGCGGCGGCATGGACGAGATGACCATCACCGGCGAGACCAGCGTCGCCGAATGGCGCGACGGCCAGGTGCGGCTGTTCACCATCACCCCGGAGGCCGTGGGCCTGCCCCGCGGCGCCTTGGCCGACATCACCGGCGGCAGCCCGGTCGAGAACGCCCTGGCCCTGCGCGACATGCTGGGCGGCAAGACCGGGGCCTATCGCGACATCGTGCTGCTGAACGCCGCCGCCGCCTTCCTGGTGGGCGACCGGGTTGAGACCCTGCGCGAGGGCGTCGAGCTGGCCGCCAAGGTTATCGACGACGGCTCGGCCCTGGCCGCCCTGGACACCCTGGCCCGGATTACGAGCGCCCCCCGATGAGCGACATTCTCGACAAGATCGCCGCCTATAAGCGCGACGAAGTCGCCGAGCGAAAGGCCGCCCGGTCCTACACCGACCTCGAAGGCGCCGCCTTCGCCGCTTCGGCGCCGCGCGGGTTCAAGGCCGCCCTGGAGCGCAAGCATGCGCCGGGCAAGCTGGCCCTGATCGCCGAGGTCAAGAAGGCCTCGCCCTCCAAGGGCCTGATCCGCGCCGACTTCGACCCGCCGGCCCTGGCCGCCGCCTATGAGCGGGGCGGCGCCGCCTGCCTGTCGGTGCTGACGGATGGCCCCAGTTTCCAAGGCGCGGACACCTATCTGGCCGCCGCCCGCGACGCGACCGCCCTGCCCGCCATCCGCAAGGAGTTCCTGGTCGATCCGTGGCAGGTGGCCGAGAGCCGCGCCCTCGGCGCCGACGCCATCCTGGTGATCATGGCCATGGTGGACGACGCCCTGGCGGCCGAACTTCTGGCCGAGGCCAGGCGCTTCGGCATGGACGCCCTGGTCGAGACCCATGACGAGGACGAGGTGGTCCGCGCTGTAACGCTCGGCGCAGACCTGCTGGGCGTCAACAACCGCAACCTGCGCACCTTCGAGACCGATCTCGGCATCACGGAGCGCCTGTCGGGCATGATCCCTGCCGACGCCCTGCTGGTCACCGAAAGCGGCATCTTCACCTCCGCCGACGTCGCCCGCCTCGAGCGCAGCGGCGCCAAGGCCATGCTGGTGGGCGAAAGCCTGATGCGCCAGGCCGACGTGGAAGCCGCGACGCGGGCCCTGCTGGGCTGAGCGCCCGAGTCGCGCCCAGGCGTCCCGCGCGCCGGAAAAAGCCCTGAAAGATCAGCGGGCTTGTGGGTAACTTGACATTAAGGAAGAACGCTTAGAGAACAAAGACAGGGTTTTCGCTTTGTTCCCTAGAGGTCGCCGTCATGCTCACCCGCAAACAGCACGAACTGCTCATGTTCATCCATGAGCGGATCAAGGAGACCGGCGTCTCGCCGTCCTTCGATGAGATGAAGGAGGCCTTGGACCTGGCGTCCAAGTCCGGGATCCACCGGCTGATCACCGCGCTGGAAGAGCGCGGCTTCCTGCGCCGTCTGCCCCACCGGGCCCGGGCGCTGGAGGTGGTGAAGCTGCCGCAGCAGGCGACAACCGCCGCCCCGCCCAAGGGCCGCAGCCCCTTCAAGCCGCAGCTGGTGGAGCCCGGCGAGGGCGCGCCGGTCGTGGCCGCCGCCAACGACACCCGCGAGCTTCCCGTGCTGGGCAAGATCGCCGCCGGCACGCCCATCGAGGCTATCCAGCAGGAGCGCGACCGCCTGCCCGTGGCCGAGACCATGCTGGGCGCGGGCGAGCACTTCGTCCTCGAGGTTCAGGGCGACTCGATGATCAACGCCGGCATCCTGGACGGCGACTATGTGGTGATCCGCCGGACCGACGCGGCCACCTCCGGCGACATCGTCGTGGCCCTGGTCATGGGCGAGGAAGCCACCCTGAAGCGCCTGCGCAAGAAGGGCGCCTCCATCGCCCTGGAAGCCGCCAATCCGGCCTACGAGACCCGCATCTTTGGTCCCGACCAGGTGCAGGTGCAGGGCCGCCTGGTCGGCCTCATCCGTCGCTATCACTGACGCCGTGGGTCCAGGGCCTGTCCCCGCGCAGGGGCTGGGCCCAGACCACCCGCCAGCCGCTGGGCGTCGGGTAGAGTTCGGCTGAACCGCCTTTGCGGAAGTCCGCCTCGCCCAGGACCAGCCGGCCTGGACAGGCGTCGGCGGGAACCTCCCCGCGGATCACGATAACCTCGGCGCTGGCGCAGAAGGCCGGCAGCTTCTTGTCGATGGTCGAGGCGCGTCGTGTCCAGACCGCCGCGACCGGCGGCGCGCCGGGCCGTGGCAGGCAGGACCAGCGGTCGCAGTCATAGCCACCATCGCGCCTGGCCAGATCGATCTCCGGCGTCTCGCCGACCGACAGCCCCCGTCGCCGGGCCCAAATCTCCGCCCCAAACCGCTTCACGTCTGGTCGCAGCAGGATCGCGCCCGTCTGCGCCCGCACCGCCAGGGTCGCGCCATCGGCGGAGATCCAGACGTCGGGCGCGGGCGGCCGGGGCGCAAGCGTCACAGAAAGAGCCAGGGGCAGGCCTAGCCAGCGCAGCGGCCCCCGCCACAGGCACAACCACAACAGCCCAAGGAAGGCCGCCGGCAGGGTCCAGGCTGGGGCGCTGGCCACCACCAACTGGGCGCCGGGCAGCGACGCGGCCGTCGCAGCCACCCTGTTCATCAGCTCAATGCCAAACCCCGCCGCCGCCAGGGGCGCCTCGCCAAGGCCCAGGGGCGCGAGGACCGCGCCGACCGCGAGGGCCGGCATCATCAGGAAGGACGAGATCGGCGCCACCACCAGGTTGGCCACCAGGCCGAAGGTCGAGACCCGGTTGAAGTGCTGCATGGCGAAAGGCCCCGTCGCCAGACCCGCCACGAAGCTCGCCGCCAGGCTGGCCAGCAGCCACTGGCCGGTTCCCTGGACGAAGCGGATCGGCCAGGGGGTGTTGATCTCACGGATCGGACGCGGCCAGAGCTCGGCAAGCGCCACCAGGGCCGTGGTGGCCGCAAACGACATCTGAAAGCCTGGCTCCGTCACCGCCTCCGGCCGCAGGGCCAGGATGGCGATGGCGGCGATGGCCAGGGTGCGCAGGCTGATCGCCTGGCGGTCGAACAGGATGGCGGCGAAGGCGCAGATCGCGGTGATCGCCGCCCGCTCCGCCGGGCTGGGCGCGCCGGACAGGGCCAGGTAGCCGAGCACGGCGGCCAGGCCGAACAGCGCGGCGACCTTCTTGCCCGACACCCGAAGCGCCAGCCAGGGCCAGGCGGCGACGAACAGGCGCGCCGCCGCAAATGCGAAGCCCCCGACGATGGCCATGTGCAGGCCGCTGATCGAGATGATGTGGGCCAGGCCCGCGGCGCGCAGGGCGTCGACCTGGGCCTTGGGAATGAAGGTCTCATGGCCCGAGACCATGGCCGCGGCCAACCCGCCCTCCTCCGGCCCCAGCACCTGGACGATCCGCAGGGCGAGCGCCCAGCGCCAGGCGTTGACCTGCATCTGCAGACGCAGCGGCCAGGGCGCCCCGCCCGGATCGGCGAGAACCTCCGGCGCGGTCAGGGCGAAGCCCACACCGCCCACGCCCTCGAAGAAGGCGTCGCGGGCGAAGTCATAGGCGCCGGGGCTGGCCGGCGGCGGCGGCGGGTTGAGCATGCCCTTGAGCCGGATCGCCTGACCCGGGGTCGGAATTGGCGTGTCCGGCCGCAGGGTGATGCGGGCGCGGATCGGGGTGTCGGCCGGCGCAAGGCCGCTGACCGAGATGGGGGCCAGGAGCAGGCGCGGCCCGCCCTGACCCGGGCTCGCCACGTCGAGCACATAGGCCTGGACGACCTGGACGCCGCGCCCATCCGGCGCGACCGGCGCGCGCACGGCTTCGGTGCGCAGCTTGGCCAGAGCGAAGCCGAGCAGCGCGCAGGCGGCCAGCACCAGCACCACCCGCGCCAAGGGCGGCAGGACGAAGCGCGACCTCAAGGCCAGCAGCAGGCCCGCCGCGATCAGCACGCCCCAGGCCACCAGGGCCACAGGCTCGCGCGGCAGGGCGAAATAAACCGCAGCCCCACAGCCCATGGCGACAGGCGCCCACAGGGCCAGGCGCTCAGCCTGGGGCGCGGCCTGCGCCGCCAGCCAGGCCCGCGCCGCCGCCGGGCTAGGAGGCAGGCGAATCCCCATGCTAAGAGGCGCGCCATCCGCAGCGCCCGCGGCGCCGCTCCCCTCACCTACAGTCGAAGCTTCGATGTCCGACCGCCCCGTCGTCACCCGTATCGCCCCCTCGCCCACCGGCTACATGCACATTGGCACGGCCCGGACGGCGCTTTTCAACTGGCTTTATGCCCGCCACACCGGCGGCAAGTTCCTGTTGCGCATCGAGGACACTGATCGCGAGCGCTCCACCGAGCCCGCGGTGCAGGCGATCTTCGATGGCCTGAACTGGCTGGGCCTGATTCCAGACGAGGAGCCGGTGTTCCAGTTCGCCCGCGCCGACCGGCACCGCGAGGTGGTGGCCGAGATGCTGAGCCGCGGTGCGGCCTACCGCTGCTATATGACCCAGGACGAGCTGGAAGCCGAGCGTGAGACCGCCCGCGCCGAGGGCCGGGTGATCCGCTCGCCCTGGCGCGAGGTGGCCAGCAACTATCCGGAAGACCGCCCGTTTGTGGTGCGGCTGAAGGCCGCGCTGGAGGGCGAGACGGTCATCGCCGACCAGGTGAAGGGTGACGTCACCTTTCCGAACAAGAACCTCGACGACCTGATCCTGCTGCGCACCGACGGCACGCCGACCTATAACCTGGCCGTCGTGGTGGACGATCATGACATGGGCATCACCCATGTGATCCGCGGCGACGACCACCTGAACAACGCCGCCCGCCAGACCCAGATCTATCAGGGCATGGGCTGGGAGGTTCCGGTCTGGGCCCACCTGCCGATGATCAACGGCCCGGACGGCAAGAAGCTGTCCAAGCGCCACGGCGCGCAAGCCGTCAGTGAATTCGACGACATGGGCTACCTGCCGGAGGCCATGCGCAACTACCTGGCCAAGCTGGGCTGGGGCCATGGCGACGACGAGATCTTCACCGACGCCCAGGCCCAGGAATGGTTCGATATCCGGGACGTGGTTGGGGCTCCGGCGCGCCTGGACTGGGCCAAGCTGGCCCACGTCAACAACCACTACATCCGCGAGGCCGGTGTCGAGCGCCTGGCGGACCTCGTGAAAAAGGTCCTGAAGAGCCGCGACTGGCCGTTGCACGACGGCGACGACGCTATCCTGCAGCGCACCATTCCGCTGGTACGAGACGGGGCCAAGACCCTGCTCGACCTGGCCGACTCCGTGGTCTTCGCCCTGAAGCGCCGCCCGCTGGAATTGCCCGAAAAGGCGCTGAACCAGCTGACCGAGGAGGTCCGCGGCCGCCTGGGTCGCCTGGCCGAACGGCTGGCCGCGACCGAGGACTGGGCTGTCCCGGCGCTGGAAACCGTCATCCGCCAGTTCGCTGAGGCCGAGGCCGTGGGCATCGGAAAGTTCGGTCCGTCCCTGCGCGCCGTGCTTTCGGGCGGGTCGCCGGCGCCTGACCTTGCGGGCGCCCTGGTAAGCCTAGGAAAAGCGGAAAGTCTCGCGAGGATCGAGGATGCTCTTTCGCACGCTGCGTAAGGCGCTATAAGGCGACCCGAACAGGCGTTTCAATTCCAGAATTTAAGAAGGGGATGGCATGGCCGAAACGGCGAAAATGAGCATCGGCTCCAAGACCGTCGAACTCCCGGTTCTCACGGGTACGGACGGCCCGCCGGTCGTGGATATCCGTAAGCTCTACGCCGAGACGGATGTCTTCACCTACGACCCGGCCTTCACCTCGACGGCCAGCTGCGAGAGCAAGATCACCTTCATCGATGGTGACAAGGGCGTCTTGCTGCACCGCGGCTATCCGATCGATCAGCTGGCCCAGGACTCGAGCTTCCTCGAGGTCTGCTACCTGCTGCTGAACGGTGAGCTGCCGAACGCGGCGGAGTTCGAGACCTTCGAACACACCATCACCCACCACACGATGCTGCATGAGCAGTTCGACCGGTTCTTCAACGGCTTCCGCCGCGACGCCCACCCGATGGCGATCATGGTCGGCGCCGTGGGCGCCCTGTCGGCCTTCTATCACGATAGCACCAACATCGATGATCCGAAGCAGCGGATGATCTCGTCGCACCGGCTGATCGCCAAGATGCCGACGATCGCCGCCCGCGCCTACAAGTACTCGGTGGGCCAGCCCTTCGTGCACCCGCGCAACGACCTATCCTACGCGGAGAACTTCCTGCGCATGTGCTTCTCGGTCCCGGCCGAGGACTGGAAGCCGAACCCGGTGCTGACGCGGGCCATGGACCGCATTTTCATCCTGCACGCCGACCACGAGCAGAACGCCTCGACCTCGACCGTCCGTCTGGCCGGTTCGTCGGGCGCCAACCCGTTCGCCTGCATCGCGGCCGGCATCGCCTGCCTGTGGGGCCCGAGCCATGGCGGCGCGAACGAAGAAGCGCTGAACATGCTCAAGGAGATCGGCACCGTCGATCGCATTCCTGAGTACGTCCAGGGCGTGAAGGATCGTCGCTATCGCCTGATGGGCTTCGGTCACCGGGTCTACAAGAACTACGACCCGCGCGCGAAGGTCATGCAGCAGACCTGCCATGAAGTGCTGGCCGAAGTCGGCCACGCGGATGACCCGCTGCTGAAGGTGGCCATGGAGCTCGAGAAGATCGCGCTCAACGACCCCTATTTCATCGAGCGCAAGCTGTACCCGAACGTCGACTTCTATTCGGGCATCACCCTGCGCGCGCTGGGCTTCCCGGCCGAGATGTTCACCGTGCTGTTCGCCCTGGCGCGGACCGTCGGCTGGATCTCCCAGTGGAAGGAAATGATCGAGGATCCGTCCCAGAAGATCGGCCGTCCGCGCCAGATCTACACGGGCGCGCCCTATCGCGAGTACGTGCCGGTCGACAAGCGCGGCTAAGCGTCTTTCCCGATAGGCGCCAAGCGCTTATCGGGAAAACCTCGAAACGAATGAAAAAGGGGAGCTTTCAGCTCCCCTTTTTTACGATCTGAAGGACAGCCTCGGCGGCGGCCTCGGAGGGGTCAGGGCCTCCGCGGCCCATCCTGTCCAAGGCGTCGAACTGGGCCGCGACCTGGTCCGCCCGCAGCTTCGGATCATCCAGCCTCGCGGCCACCGCCTTGGCGAGGTCCGGGCCGTTGCAGTCGTCCTGCACGAACTCCGGCGCTATAAAGGCCTGGGCGGCGATATTGAACAGGGTGATGTAGGGCGTCCGGATCAGGCGCTTGAGGATGGTGTGGGTGAGCTTGCCCAGCCGATAGCCCACCACCATCGGCGCGCCGGCCAGGGCCAGTTCCAGGGTCACGGTGCCGGAGCAGGCCAGGGCCACGGTCGCGGCCTTCATGGCGTCGAGCTTGGCCTCATCGCCTTCCACCACATGGGCTCGCCGGGACCAACCGGCGACCTTGGCGCGGACCATGTCGGCGACGGTGGGCGCGGCGGGGATCACCACCTCGAGGTCCGGGCGGTCCGCCTTCAAGAGCATGACCGCGTCCTCGAAGGCCGGCAGGACGCGCTCGATCTCGCCCGGCCGACTGCCGGGCATGACCAGCAGGATCGGATGCTCAGGCGCAATGCCCAGCTGCCGGCGCAGCCGATCCGGATCGGCGCCGGAAAAGTCGATATTCAAGGCCCCATTGCCGACGAAGGTGACCGGCAGGCCCTCCTTCTCGAAGAACGGCGCATCGAAGGAATGGATGGTCAGCAGGTGGTCGACCTTGCCGGCCAGGGTCTTGGCGCGCCCGGGCCGGGTCGCCCAGACCTGGGGGCCGACATACTTCACCAGGGGCAGCTTCGGATCGAGCTTCCTCAGACGGTCGGCGACGCGCAGGGTGAAGCCCCAGCTGTCGATCAGCACGGCCACGTCCGGCGTCTCGCGAGCCGCCAGTTCGGCGGTCTCGGCGACGCGGGCCAGGATCTTCGGATAGGCCATCAGGCCTTCCAGCAGGCCGAGGATCGAAATCTCGGCGATGTCGAAGGGGCTCTCGACGCCCTCGGCCGCCATCTTGGAGCCGCCGACGCCCACAAACCGCACCTGGTCGCCCAGGCGACGGCGCAGGGCCTTGGCGAGACCGGCGCCGCGGTCATCGCCCGACGCCTCAGCGGCCACCAGCATTACGGTCAGGGGCCGGCTCACGGCGCCTCGACCCCGAACACGAACAGACCCAGTTCGTCGGCCAGCGCGATCACCTGGTCACGATCCAGCACCAGCAGGCGCCCCGCCTCCCCCACTACGCCGGCCAAGCCAGCCGCCGCGGCGCGCTGGATGGTGGCGACGCCGATGGTCGGCATGTCGATCTTGGTCTCCTGGATCGGCTTGGGCGCCTTGGCCAGCACACCCTTGTAGGCGCCGGGCTGGCCGCGAATGGCGGTAGGGATGTCGTGCGCCACCCGCCGCAGCATGGCGTCGGTGCCCTCCTGGGCCTCCACCGCCAGCACCAGGCCGTCACAGACAATCGCCCCCTGGCCGATGTCCAGCTTGCCGATCTCGCGGGCCACCATCAGGGCGCGGCCGATGTCGAGCTTATGCTCGGCTTTCGGGGACACCTTGCCCAGCGGCCCGATCCCAAGGGTCAGGGAGCCGTTCGCCTCGTGCGCGCCCTCGATGACGAAGCCTTCCTTGGCGAACTCGTCCAGCACCACCCGCAGCAGGGCGTCGTCGCCATGCTTGGCGGCCTTGATCACGCCCGGCAGGATGGCCATGCCGCGCAGGTCGGGCTTCAGCGCCTTGAAGTCCGGGCGACTGACATTGCCGACGAGGCAGACGGCCTCACAGCCGGCCTGCTTCAGCACCTTGATGCACTTGCCGACCTCGGCCAGACCCACCTCGGCGCCGGGGAACTCCTCGAGCTCTGGGCCCGCAAAGCCCCTCAGGCGGACGACGAACAGGGGCCGGCCGACCTCGGCGCAATGGTTGGCGATCTCCACCGGCAGGGCGCCGCCGCCGGCGATCAGGCCGAGCTTGCGCATAGGGCGGACCTAGACCTCGCGTTCCGGCAGGCAGAGCGGCCGCGAGCCATCCGCCCGGATGAACTCGATGATCTCCACCACCTCTGGGCAGCTGGCGTAGGTCTCCACGGTGTCCTCCAGGCGCTCCTGGAAGGTGCCCTCGTCGGCGAACAGCAGCCGGTAGGCGGCGCGCATGGTGTTGATCGTCTCCCGGCTGAAGCCGCGACGCTTCAGACCCACGAGGTTCAGCCCTTCGAGGTGGGCGTGGTTGCCCCACACAGAGCCATAGGGGATCACGTCCTTCACGACCGCGGCGAGACCGCCGATCATGGCGTGGCGCCCGACCCGGGTGAACTGGTGCACGGCGGCCAGGCCGCCGACGATCACGAAGTCCCCGACCTCGCAGTGCCCGCCCAGGGTCGCCTGCTTGGTCAGGATCACCTTGTCGCCGACGGTGCAGTCATGGCCCACATGGCTCTCGATCATGAACAGGCCGTCGGACCCGACCTTGGTCACCCCGCCGCCGTTGACGGTGCCGATGTTCATGGTCGCGTGTTCGCGGATAGTGTTGCGGTCGCCAATCACCAGCCGGGTCGCCTCGCCCTTGTAGGCGGTATGCTGCGGCGGACCGCCCAGCATGGCGAAGGGATAGACGGTGTTGTCGGCCCCCAGCTCGGTATGGCCGGCCACGACCACGTGGGACACCAGCTTGCAGTTCGGGCCCAGCTTGACGTTGGCGCCGACGGTGCAGAACGGACCGATGCTGACGCCGTCCGCCAGCTCAGCGCCCGCCTCTACGATAGCGGTGGGATGGATCTCGATGCTCATGACGCGGGGGTCTCCACCAGCATGGCGGCGAACTCGGCCTCGGCGGCGATCTTGTCGCCCACCATGGCCTGTCCCGCGAACTTGAACAGGCCGCCGCGCGACTTCACCACACGGACGTTCATCCGCAGCACGTCGCCGGGCCGCACAGGCGCCCGGAAGCGGCAGTTGTCCACCGAGGCGAACAGGATAGTCTTGCCGCGCGGGTCGACCTCAAGGGTCTTGGACATCAGCACCGCGCCCGTCTGGGCCATGGCCTCGACGATCAGCACGCCGGGCATGACCGGATAGTCGGGGAAATGTCCCTGGAAGAAGGGCTCGTTGAAGGTCACGCACTTGATGCCGACGATGGACTCGTTGGCCACAAAGTCCTCAGCCCGGTCCACCAGCAGGAAAGGATAGCGGTGCGGGATGCGCGAGATGATCTCGGCGATATCGATGGCGTTCGCCGCCGTGGTCGTCTGGCTCATTTATCCGTCCCCTCGCGGCGCTGCGATGAGGCCCGGCCAAGCCAGGCGACCTCGCGCATCCATTGTCTGATCGGCTGGGCCGGAAAGCCGCCCCAGGTTTCGCCGGCCGGCACATCCCGCAGCACCCCAGCGCCGGCGGCGATCTGCACCCCCTCGCCGATCACCAGGTGGTCCTTCAGGCCGGCGCGGCCGCCGAAGGCCGATCCGTCGCCGATCACCACGCTTCCGGAGATCCCGGTATGCGCGGCCATGACGCAATTGCGGCCGATGCGGACGTTGTGGGCGATCTGGACCAGGTTGTCGATCTTGGTGTTCTCGCCCACCACGGTGTCGTCATAGGCGCCGCGGTCGATGCAGCTGTTGGCCCCCACAGTGACCCCATCCTGCAGGATCACGCGGCCGAGCTGAGGAATATCGATCACCCCTTTGGGGCCGCCCGTCGCGCCGAACCCGTGCTCACCGATCACGGCGTTGGCCAGGATCTTCACCCGATCCCCGATCAGGGCGAAGGCGATGCTGGCGTTCGAGCCGACATAGCTGTCGCGACCGATGGCGACACCGGGCCCGATCACGGCGTTTGCGCAGATGACCGTCCCACGACCCACACGCGCGCCCGGCCCGATCACCACGCCTGGCCCCAGGCGGACATCGTCTTCCAGCACCGCCTCTGGCGAGATCGCCTCGGCCCCCACATGCAGCCGCGGCCGGTGCAACCGGTCGGCCGCCATGGCGTAGGCCGCCTGAGGCGTCCGGGTCACCAGGGCGATGCAACCCTCGGGGACCGACGCGGCATGCTGAGCGGACACGAACACCGCCGCGGCGGGCGTGTGCGCAAGGTCCGCGAGATACCGCTTGTCGGTGACGAAGGTGATGCTGTCGCGGTCGGCGCGGGCCAGGGTGGCGACGCGACTGACACGAACGGCGCCCGCCTCCGGAGGAAGCGTGGCGCCGGTCAACTGGGCGAGGTCGGACAGGGCCACAGGGCCCAGGTCCTGGAAGAAGCGCGGATCAGGCATGGATACCGTTATGCGGCGTGACCCGCGCAGCCGCGAGTCGTCTTACTTAGTCTGGGCGGCGGGAGCCGGCTGGTCCAGACGTTCCCGGTCGAAGGTGAACTGGGTGATCTTGGCGTTCAGCCCGGTGATCACCGCCGGGGTGATGTCCATCGACGGGTTCGGGGCCACGATCACGGCGTCGCGCGAGATCAGGATGCTGCACTTGGCCTGTTGATAGGCGGCGCGGACCACAGGGTCGAGTTCCTGGGCGATACGGCCCAGAGCCTTTTGCTGGGTGGCCTGCAGTTCACGCTCGCGCAGCTGAGCCTTGCGGTTCAGGGCGTTGGCGCGCAGCTGGATGTCCGCCGACTGCTTGTCGAAGGTGGCCTGATCCAGGGTGGCGCGCTTGGCGTCGATCGCCTTGGCGTCGTTGGCGATCTGGGTCTGCTCGCCATTCACCTCAGACTGCACCTGGGTGCTGATCTGGCCGAGGCGGGTCTGGACGTACTTGCCGACGGTCGAGGAGCCAATGGCGGCGTCCAACGACATCACGCAGATGCCCGGAATGGCGGGGCCCTGGGCGATCGGGGCCGGAGCGGCGGCGCCGCCCTGGGCCAGAGCCTGGGTGGAGGTCGCGAGCGCGGCGGCGACGGCGGTCGTCGCGACGAGGGTCTTCAGTGTCATGAGATCAGAACTTCGTTGAAGTGGAGAACCGGAAGGTTTCGGTCTTGTCGTAAGCTTCTTTGGCCAAAACTTGGCTGAAGTCGAAGCGGATCGGCCCCATGGGCGAGCGCCAGAACACCGAGAGACCCGCAGAGGCCCGCAGGGCGAGGTCGTCATAGATCAGCGGATCGATCGTGCCGGACGCGTTGAGCTTGTCCTTGTCGTCCAAGAGGCCGGCGGTGCCGAAGTCGGTGAACAGCGCGGCCTTGATGCCGTACTGCTCGGGCAGGAAAGTCGGGATCGACAGTTCCAGGGAGCCGACCGCATAGGCCTTGGCCCCCAGGGCGTCGGAGCGGTTGAAGTTCGTATCGCGCGGGCCGATGCCGGCGGTCTCGAAGCCGCGGAAGCTGTTGCCGCCCTTGTAGAAGCGGTCGTTGATCCGGACCGTGTCGCCGTTCCAGCCGGAGACGTAGCCGGCCTGGCCGGTGACCTGCAGCACGAAGTCCTTGTTGAACCCGTGGTACCAGCCGCCTTCGACCTCGGTCTTCAGATAGTTCACGTCGCCGCCCAGGCCCGCGAGGTCCTGGTTGATGGCGGTGTAGAAGCCGCGGGTCGGACGGATCGGGTCGTTCCGGCGATCCAGGCGCAGGCCGTAACCGATCAGCGAGGTCACGTAGCTGCCGCGCTGGGCGCACAGGGACAGGGACACCAGCGGTTGGGTCGGATCGCAGTAGGAATCGTCGATGTCGACGGTGTCGCTGCGCAGGACGTAGCGCGTGGACATGGACGAGTTCAGCGTCAGCGGGAAGCCGGCGCGCAGGTTCATCCCGTAGCTTTCCGACTTGTAGGCCGAGTAGTCGGAGAAGTCGTACTTGTAGGAATAGATGTCGATACCGGCGCGCAGGTTGCGGCCCAGGAACCGCGGCTCGGTGAACGACAGGTCCACCTGCTGGCGCAGGGAGCCGACCGAGACGCGGGCGCGGACGTCCTGGCCACGGCCACGGAAGTTGCGCTGGGTGACGCCCAGGTCCAGCACCAGCTGGTCGACGGAAGAATAGCCGGCGCTGAATGAGAGTTCGCCGGTGGGCTGTTCCTCGACCTTCACCTGCAGGGTCGTGCGATCCGGTTGGGCGGTTGGGATTTCCTTGATGTCCACGTCCTTGAAGAAGCCAAGGGCGCGGATGCTGTTCTTCGACCGGTCGACCAGGGCGCGGTTATAGGCGTCGCCCTCCACCAGGTTCATTTCTCGGCGGATCACATAGTCCAGGGTCTGGGTGTTGCCGACGATGTCGATGCGCTCGACATAGACGCGCGGGCCTTCGTTGACCTCGAAGGTGACGTCGACGGTCTTGGTTTCGCGATTGGGCGTGTAGCGCGGCCGCACGTCCACCGAGGCGAAGCCCGCGGCGCCGGCGGCGAAGGTCAGGGTGTCGGTGGCGTTCTCGATCCGCTCGTCTTCGTAGATGTCGCCAGCGCGGATGGGCACCAGGGCGCGCAGCAGATCCTTGTCCAGCTTCTTCAGCTGGGTTTCCACGTCGACCTTGCCGAACTTGTATTGCGGGCCTTCATCCACGGTGAAGGTGATGACAAAGCCATTCTTGTCGGGCGCCAGCTCGGCCACTGCCGAGACGACCCGGAAGTCGTAGAAGCCGCGGTTGCGATAGTGCTTGCGCAGCTGCTCCTTGTCGTACTCCAGCCGGTCCGGATCATAGTTGGCGTTGTTCGAGAAGAACTTCAGCAGGCTGGTCTGCTCGGTGACGACCACGTCGCGCAGGTCGTTGTCCGAGAACTCCTTGTTGCCCAAGAAGTTCACCCGCAGGACGCCGCTCTTGGGGCCCTCGTTGATCTCGAAGATCAGGTCCACGCGCTTCTGCGGCAGCTCGACGATCTTCGGCGAGACCATCGCCGAGATGCGGCCCGAGCGGCGATAGAGCTCGATGATGCGCTGGACGTCGGTCTGCACCTTGGACTTGGTGAAGATGCCGCGCGGACGCACGGTCACCTCGTCGCGCAGCTTGTCTTCCTTCAGGCCGGCGTTCCCCTCGAACACCACCTTGTTGATGATCGGGTTCTCGACGACCGTGATGGTCAGGTCGCCATTGGCCAGGGCGATCTTCACGTCGGAGAACAGGTCGGTGCGGAACAGGGCCTTCAGCGCCAGGTCGATCTTGGCCGGACCGATGGTGTCGCCCGGCTGAATCGGCAGGTAGGACAGGATCGTCGACTGCTCGATCCGCTCATTGCCCACCACGATGATGCGCTGAACGGCGCCTTCCTGGGCGGAGGCTTGCGCCAGGGCGATCGCCGGCGTGATCAGGGCCGTCGACCCCATCATGAGGGCGAGGCCGGAGGCGAGCGCGGCGCGTCGGGCGCGGGGTCTTTGCATCGTGTCAGCCGTCAACGGAAATGGGCGGGTCAGGAAAAGAGACCGCCGAGGATTTTGAACACTTGCTGCTGCTGCAGATCGTTCCACGTCGCGAACAACATCAAACCGAGCACCAGCGCAAGGCCCACGCGATACCCTGCCGCCTGAACCTTGGCGGCAAGAGGGCGGCGGGCGAGCGCCTCATAGGCGTAGAAGAGCAGATGGCCCCCGTCGAGCACGGGAACTGGCAACAGGTTCATGAAACCGACGCCCACCGAGATGGCCGCGGCCAGTTGCAGAAGGCCGATGGCGCCGCCCAGCAGCATGGTTCCAAAGTCCGGCGCGCCGGCGGTGGAGCTCTTGGCCACCTCCCCAGACAGACGGGCGATTCCGAGGGGGCCGCTCAGCTGGTCGGCGGCGACCTGACCGGTCACCATGCGGCCGATGTAGAAGACCGTGGTCGAGATGATCTCGCCCGTCTTCTTCACGCCCAGGCCCACCGCCTCGATAGGCCCGTAGGTGACCCGCTCGGCCTGGCTCACCGGCTGTAGGCCAAAGGTGCCCTGGCGACGCATTTCGCCGAACGGATCCGGGCGCATCTTCCATTCGGAGGTGGCGGTGATCTGCAGGCGCTCAGCGCCGCGCTGAACTTCGAATTGGGTAGGCAGGTTCACCCGCAGCTGGGCGACGGCGGCGAGGTCGCGGAAGTCGACGACCTTCTTGCCCTCGGCGCTCAGGATCAGGTCGCCGGGCTTGAAGCCGGCCTGCTCAGCCGCGCCGCCTGGGCTGACCACGGCGATCCGCGGCGGGATGACATACTGGCCCAGGCTGAACAGCAGGACCGCGAACAGGGTGATGGAGAGCGCGAAGTTGGCGAACGGACCAGCGGCCACGACAAAGGCGCGCTGCCACAGCGGCTTGAAGTGGAAATACCGCTTCTCGGCCCCCACGCCCTCGCGCAGGATGATGTCCCTGCGCAGGCTGTCGAGGTCTTCCTTGTCCGGCACGCTGGAGGCGTTCTCGTCGCCCGAGAAGCGCACATAGCCGCCCAACGGGATCCAGCCGACGCGCCATTCGACGCCCGACTTGTCCTTCCAGGAGAAGATCGCACGGCCAAATCCGATGGCGAACCGATCGATAGCCACGCCACAGGCCTTGGCGGCCAGGAAGTGCCCAAGCTCGTGCACCGTGACCACCAGGGTCAGGACCAGCAGGAACGGGATGATGTAGATCGGCGCAGCCGCGATGAAGTCGAGCATGGTCGGGCTACTCCCTAGGTCCTGACCGCGGCGCGGCCCAGGACGACCTCATCCGCCACGCGTCGGGCCGTCGCATCATTCCGCCGCGCGGTTTCCAGAGCATCGCCGTCCGACTCCTCAGCGAGGCCCCTCGCCTCAACCCGTTCGAGGGTTTCGGCCACGATTGCGGCAATATCGAGAAAGCCGATCTTACGGTCAAGAAACGCAGCCACGGCGACCTCGTTGGCGGCGTTCATCACCGCCGGCGCAGCGCCGCCCGCCGCAAGGGCCGCCTTGGCCACTTTCAGGGCCGGGAACCGTTCGTAGTCGGGCTCTTCAAAGGTCAGGGCGCCGGATTTCGCCAGGTCCAGCTTGGGCGCAGGCCAAGGCAGACGGTCCGGCCAGGCGTAGGCGCAGGCGATAGGCGTGCGCATGTCCGGCGCGCCCAGCTGGGCCAGGGTCGAGCCGTCGGCGTATTCCACCAGGCTGTGGATGATCGACTGCGGGTGGATCAGGGCGTCAACCCGCTCCGCCGGCATGGAGAACAGATAGGCCGCCTCGATCATCTCGAGGCCCTTGTTCATCATGGTCGCGGAATCGACCGAGATCTTCTTGCCCATGCTCCAGTTGGGATGGGCGACCGCCTGTTCCGGCGTGGCGTGAGCCATCTGTTCGCGGCTCCAGGTGCGGAACGGCCCGCCCGAGGCGGTCAGGATCAGCCGCGACACATGCTGGGCGCAGGACGGGTCCAGCACCTGGAAGATCGCCGAATGCTCGGAATCCACCGGGATCACCGCCCCGCCGGCCAGCCGCGCCATGCGCAGCAGGGTCGGGCCGGCGCAGACCAGGCTCTCCTTGTTGGCCAGGGCGACGACCGCCCCGCCCCTCACCGCCCGCAAGGTCGGCGCGAGGCCCGCAAAGCCGACGATGGACGACATGACCCACTGGGCGCTTTCGGCGGCGGCGTCCGCGACCGCCGAGGCGCCGGCGGCGGTCTCGACGCCCGTGCCCGCCAGCCGGTCACGCAGCTCGGCCAGGCCGGCCTCATTCTCGATCACCGCCAGTTTGGGGCGCCAGCGCCGGGCTTGTTCCGCCAGGCGCTCGACATTGCGGCCTGCGGTCAGGGCCACGACCTCCACCGGCGTGCCGGCCTTCTCGAACAGGTCGAGGGTTGAGACGCCTACGGAGCCCGTGGACCCCAGGATGCTGACGCGACGCGGAAGGTTCAATGGCCCCATCCCAGATGATTCACCAGCCGCGCCCCAGCGATGACCACCACGGCGAACAGCAGGCCGTCGACGCGGTCAAGCAGGCCGCCATGTCCCGGGATCAGATCGCCGGAATCCTTCACGCCAAACCGCCGCTTCAGCATGGACTCCCAGAGGTCTCCGGCCATTGTGGCCAGACCGCCCACCAACCCAACGGCCGCGGCCGCCGCCAGGTTCAACGTGAACATCGGCAGCGAGGCCATCAGGGTCCCGACGCCCATGGAGGCCACCAGGCCGCCGATGAAGCCGGACCACGTCTTGTTCGGGGAGAAGCGGGGCCACAACTTCGGCCCCTTCAACAGGTTGCCCACAGCGTAGGCCGCGATGTCCGCCGACCAGGTGATCAGGAACAGCATGATGGTCCAATAGCGCCCTTGGGGCATGGACCGCAGCCAGACCAGGCAGATGCAGGCGACGGCGATATAGACCACGCCATAGGCCGCATCGGCCGGACGCTCGGCCACCCCGCGCGCCACCAGGGCCGCGGCCATGCCGCCGACGATCATGCCGCCCCAGGCCAGCCACATATGATCCCGGTGGGCCAGGAAAACGCCGACCAGCACGGCGGCGCACACGGCCGCGGAGACCCGCACCGGCGCCTTGGGCGCGCTCATCGCGCCCCACTCGATGGCCAGCAGCGCCACGGCGACGGCGATCAGGGTCAGGAAGGCCCAGCCGCCGAACATCACCGCGGCCAGGACCGACGGGATCAGCAAGGTCGCCGAAGCGACCCGGATCCCCAGGTTGGACCAGTCGAAACGCCTAGCCTGCGGCAAGGACACCGTCCGCGGGCGTGCCGCCATAGCGCCGGTCGCGCCGGCTGAACTCTTCGAGCGCCGCCTTCAGGTGGTCGACGCTGAAATCCGGCCACAGCACGTCCTGGAAGACGAACTCGGCATAGGCGGCTTCCCACAGCAGGAAGTTCGACAGCCGCTGCTCGCCAGAGGGGCGGATAATCAGGTCGGTGGGCGGGGCGTCGCGGCTGGACAGGTGGCGGGCGAACATCGCTTCGTCCAGATCCTCAGGACGTGCGCGCCCGGCGGCGACCTCGGCGGCGAAGGCCCGGGCGGCGTCGACGATATCGGCCTGACCGCCATAGTTGAAGGCGATCTGCAAGAAGAAGGTGTCGTTGTGCGCGGTGCGGGCCTCGGCCTCATCGAGCATCTTGACCAGTTCAGGCGACAGGCCCTCGCGCCGGCCCCAGCAGCGCACCCGCACCCCTTCCCGCTCCAGACGGGTCAGGTCGCTGTCGAAGTAGCGCTTGGGCAGGGCCATGAGCTCGGCCACCTCAGCCGCCGGCCGGCTCCAATTTTCCGTGGAAAACCCGAACACCGTCAGCCACTTGATCCCTAGCGCCGGCGCCGCGGCGACGGTGCGCTTGAGCGCCTCGACCCCGGCCCGGTGGCCCAGGGTGCGCGGCAAGCCCCGGCGCTTGGCCCAGCGACCATTGCCGTCCATGACGATCGCCACATGCAGCGGCGCAGCGGTCGGCTCGGGAGGGGCGGCGGCCATGGTGATCTCCGGCGGCGGAACGGCCGACTATACCTGCATGATCTCTTGCTCTTTGGTTTTCAAGGCGTCGTCCACGCGCTTGATCGCCTCGTCCGTGAACTTCTGGATCTCGCCTTCCATCCGCTTCTGTTCGTCCTGGGTGATGACACCATCCTTTTCGGCCTTCTTCAGGTCGTCATTGGCGTCGCGGCGGACGTTACGCACAGCGATCTTCTGCTGCTCGGCGTACTTGCCGGCCAGCTTGGCGAGGTCCTTGCGGCGTTCCTCGGTCAGGGGCGGGATCGGAATGCGCAGGTTCTGGCCTTCGACGACCGGGTTCAGGCCCAGGCCCGAGGACCGGATCGCCTTTTCCACCGAAACAACCACGCCGCGGTCCCAGACGCTGACGCTGATCGAGCGCGGTTCCGGCACGCTGACGCTGCCCACCTGGCTGATCGGCACCATGGAGCCGTAGGCTTCGACCATCACCTGGTCGAGCAGGCTGGCCGAGGCGCGCCCCGTGCGCAGGCTGCCGAATTCTTCCTTCAGGGCGGCGACGGCCTTGTCCATGCGGTCCCGGTACTTCGCCAGCACCGGCTTTTCACCAGCAGCCATGTCGGTCTCCTCGCTTCAGGGGCCTTCTTTGAGAAAAGGCCGCCAAGTCCTTATAACGGCGTCGCTTCCGCGACGGCAATTCAGGTTCGGGATCAGTTGATCGTCGTAAAGACGCCCTGGCCCTGCAGCACCTTCATGAAGTTGCCCCGCTCACGGATCGAGAACACCACGATCGGGACGTTGTTGTCGCGCATCAGGGCGATGGCCGAGGCGTCCATGACCCTCAGGTCCTTGGCCAGCACTTCCTGATAGCTCAGGGTGTCGTAGCGCTGGGCCGAGGGGTCCTTCTTCGGATCCGCCGTATAGACGCCGTCGACGCTGGTGCCCTTGAACAGGGCGTCACAGCCCATTTCGGCTGTCCGCAGGGCGGCGGGCGTATCGGTGGTGAAGTAGGGCGCGCCCAGGCCGGCGGCGAAGATCACCACCCTGCCCTTTTCCAGGTGCCGCAGCGCCCGGCGGCGGATGTAGGGCTCGCAGACCGCATCCATCGGAATGGCCGACTGAACGCGGGTGTGGACACCGACCTTTTCCAGGGCGCCTTGCAGGGCGAGCGCGTTCATCACCGTGGCCAGCATGCCCATGTAGTCGGCGCTGGCCCGCTCCATGCCGCGCCCCGCCAGAGACACGCCGCGGAAGATGTTACCGCCGCCGATCACCAGGCAGAGCTCCACGCCGGCGTCGGTGACTTCCTTGATATCGGCCGCCACGGCCTCAATGGTCTTGGTGTCGATGCCGAACAGGGCGTCGCCCATCAGCACCTCGCCCGACATCTTCAGAAGGATCTTCTTGTAGCGGGGTTCTGACATGGCGGCCTTCGAGAGAATCTAGCGGGTCCCTACATAAACCAAGGGCGCGATGCGTGTAACGCACCGCGCCCTTGAGAGACGTCAAACTCTGAGAGTCAGGATCAGGCCTGACCGCTCATCGCCGCGACTTCGGCCGCGAAGTCCGGGCCTTCAGTCTTCTCAACGCCTTCGCCCAGGGCGAAGCGCACGAAGCCCTTCACCGAGACCGACGCGCCGACCGCCTTGGCGGTTTCGGCGACCAGTTGCTCGATGGTCTGGTCCGGGTTCATGACGAAGGGTTGCTTCAGCAGCACCACTTCTTCCTGCCACTTGCGGATCCGGCCCTCGACCATCTTCTCGGCGATTTCGCGGGGCTTGCCCGATTCCATCGCGGTCTGGGTCTGAATCTCACGCTCCTTGGCGACCACGGCCGGGTCCAGCTCGTCGCTGTTCAGGGCCAGCGGCGGGGTCGGGGTGCCGGCCACGTGCATGGCGATCTTACGGCCGACTTCCTTCAGCTGCTCGGCGTCACCGGTGGACTCCAGGGCCACCAGCACCGCCAGCTTGGCCACGTCGTCGCCCTGCTTGTTGTGCAGGTAGAGCGACACGGCGCCGGCGTCCACCGACAGGCGGGCCGAACGGCGCAGACGCATGTTCTCGCCGATGGTGGCGATCAGGTTGGTCACCACGTCCGAGACGACTTCGCCCTTGGAGGTCTTGGCGACCAGGATCGCGTCCACGTCACCGTCGACGCCCAGGGCCACGTTCGCGAATTCACGCGCCGCGCCTTGGAAGGTCTCGTTCTTGGAGACGAAGTCGGTTTCAGCGTTCAGCTCGACCAGCACGCCGGTCTTGCCGTCGGCGCTCGTCTTGCCGGCCACCAGGCCTTCGGCCGCGGCGCGGTCGGCCTTCTTGGCGGCCTTGGACAGGCCCTTGGTGCGCAGCCAGTCCATGGAGGCTTCGACGTCGCCGCCGTTTTCCTGAAGCGCCTTCTTGCAGTCCATCATGCCCGCGCCGGACTTTTCGCGCAGGTCCTTGACCAGCTGAGCGGTGATCTCCGCCATGGTCGGCTCCTTCCGTTCGAATAAAGCGACGGGCCCGAAGGGACCCGTCGCCAGAGGTCTAGTTGTGGTTCGCTACGCCTTGATGGCGCAGGCGACTATTCGGCGACCGGCTCGGCGGCCGGGGCGGCCGGTTCCAGTTCACGCGCCAGGGTCGGCTCGATCGGGGCGACCGAGGCGCCCAGGTCCACGCCCGCAGCCGACTGGCCAGCGGCCAGGCCGTCGAGGACGGCGTCGGCGATCAGGTCGCAGTACAGCTGGATGGCGCGGGCGGCGTCGTCATTGCCGGGGATCGGATAGGTGATGCCGTCCGGATCGCAGTTGGTGTCCAGGATGGCCACGACCGGGATGCCCAGCTTGCGGGCTTCCTGGATGGCGATGGCTTCCTTGTTGGTGTCGATCACGAACATCAGGTCGGGGATGCCGCCCATGTCCTTGATGCCGCCCAGGGACAGTTCCAGCTTGTCGCGCTCGCGGGTCAGCTGCAGCAGTTCCTTCTTGGTGCGGCTGTTGTCGCCTTCCAGCACGCCTTCCAGCTCGCGCAGACGCGCGATCGAGCCGGAGACGGTGCGCCAGTTGGTGAGCGTGCCGCCCAGCCAGCGGTGGTTCACATAGTACTGGGCGCAACGCTTGGCGGCGACGGCGACCGGATCGGAAGCCTGGCGCTTGGTGCCGACGAACAGCACGCGGCCGCCGGACGCGGCGACTTCACGGACCTTCACCAGGGCCTGGTGCAGCAGCGGGATCGACTGCGACAGGTCGATGATATGGATGTTCGAGCGGCTACCGAAGATGTAGCGGTCCATCTTCGGGTTCCAGCGGTGCGTTTGGTGGCCGAAGTGGGCGCCAGCTTCCAGGAGCTGACGCATGGAGAATTCAGGAAGCGCCATCGGCTTTTCGTCCTTTTTCCGGTTAACCTCCGCAGGCAAACCCTCCCGGACGGGAGGACCGGAATGGCGAAGAACGGGATGTCTCCCCGAACTGGCCAAACGCCTACGTGTGGAATGGGCGCGGATTTAGGCGCGAACGCCTGAAAAAGCAAGCCCCTCGGGATTGCCAGCCCTCCAGCGCCAGCCCACACTCATAGGTCACAGGTGAGCGCAATGATCACTCTGACGATCCTGGCCGCCTGGGCCGCGACCGGCAGCGGCGGCGCCCTGACCGCGCCCCAGCCGCCGGCCCCGCCGGCGCTGATCGGCGCCATGCCGTCGCCGGAGCCGTTCAAGCCCTACAAGCCGAAGCCGATCTACGACACCCGCGGCGGTCTCAATCCCTATGCCAAGCCGGCCAAGCCAAAGGGTTACATCGACCTCTATCACCCGAAGACGAAGTCGACGTTCTGAGGTCGTCCACATCCGCACATCCCGGCATTCGCCGGATGCCCGGGGCAAAACTACAGGTCCTCGACGAACACCACGCCGGGCGCGGTCTTCAGCGCGCCGCGCACGGCGCCGTCCAGGGTGAAGCGGCCGGGCAGCTTCAGTTCGATCTCGCGGCCGCCCTCGACGGCGGCGACCAGGATGATCTCGCCGCCGCGGGCGTTGCTGACGCCCTCCAGCCGCCGCTTGAGCGCGTCGATCTCGGCGCTGCGCGGAGTGACATGGACGCGCAGGCCGGCGACAGCGTTGGCGATGGTCTTGTCCACCGGCTCGGCGTCATCACCGAAGAACCGCACCTCCCCGTCCCTGGCCTTGGCGCGGACCTTGATCGCCACGGCCTTCCCCGGCTCCAGCATCTCGCGGCACTTGCGCAAGGATTCCGGCGGGAACAGCACCTCGTATTCGCCGGTCGGGTCCGAGAAGGTGACGAAAGCGAACTTCTCACCACTGGACTGGCTGGCGCGCTCCTGCTTGCGGCGCACGATGCCGGCCATGCGGAAGGCTTCCGCCCCAGCCTCGGCCTTGGGGATCACGTCGGCCAAAAGGTCGGTGCGCTTGCGGCGCAGGGCCTCGACCATGTCGTCCAGCGGGTGGCCGGACAGGTAGAATCCGACCGCGGCCAGTTCCTCGTCCAGACGCTGGGTCGGGGTCCAGGGCTCAGCCTTCGGGATACGCGGCCGCTGGGCCTCGGCCTGGTCGCCCCCGAACAGGGAGCCCTGCGACGAGGCGCGCTCGGCGGCGATGCTCTGGCCATAGCCGATCAGCACGTCGGCGGCGGCCACCAGCTGGGCGCGGTTGGCGTTCAGGCTGTCGAAGGCGCCGGCCCGCGCCAGGGTTTCGAAGCAGCGCTTGTTCACCTGGCGCGGATCGATCCGCTCGACGAAATCGAAGATGTCGCGGAAGGCCCCGCCCTCGCGGCGGACCTCGACCACATGCTCCATGGCCTGCAGGCCGACATTGCGGATGCCGCCCAGGGCGTAGAGCACCTCGCCGTTCTCGACCTCGAAATCCGCGCCGGAGGTGTTGATGTCCGGGGCCCGGATGGTCACCCCGAACCGCTTGGCGTCCTGGTAGAACACCGACAGCTTATCGGTGTTGGCGATATCCAGGCTCATGGAGGCGGCGAAGAACTCCACCGGCGCGTTCGCCTTCAGCCAGGCCGTCTGGTAGCTGACGACGGCGTAGGCGGCGGCGTGGGACTTGTTGAAGCCGTAGCCCGCGAACTTGTCCACCAGGTCGAAGATGGCGCCGGACTGGGCGGCCGGAACGCCCTTGGCCTCGGCCCCGGAGACGAAGCGAGCGCGCTGCTGCTCCATCTCCTCCTTCTTCTTCTTCCCCATGGCCCGACGCAGCAGGTCGGCTTCGCCCAGGCTGTAGCCCGCCAGGATCTGGGCGATCTGCATCACCTGTTCCTGGTAGACGATGATGCCGTAGGTCTCGTTCAGGACCGGGGCCAGGGTTGGGTGCAGGGTGTCGATGGGCTTGCGCCCGAACTTGCAGTCGATGAAGGCCGGGATGTTATCCATCGGGCCAGGGCGATAGAGCGCGCCCACGGCGGTGACGTCTTCGATCGAGCCGGGTCGCAGCTGACGCAGGGTGTCGCGCATGCCCTGGCCTTCCAACTGGAAGACCCCGACGGTCTGGGCGTTGGACATCAGCTCGTAGGTCTTGGCGTCGTCCAGCGGCAGGGCCGCCATGTCGACCCGCGCCCCGCGCTTCTCCAGGTGCTTCAGCGCCCGGTCGATGACGGTCAGGGTCTTCAGGCCCAGGAAGTCGAACTTCACCAGGCCGGCGCTTTCGACCCACTTCATGTTGAACTGGGTGGCCGGCAGCTCGGAGCGCGGATCGCGATAGAGCGGGGTCAGTTCGGTCAGGGGCCGGTCGCCGATCACCACGCCGGCGGCGTGGGTCGAGGCGTTGCGGTACAGGCCCTCGAGCTGCAGCGAGGTGTCGAGCAGCAGGGCGACCGCCTCGTCACTGTCCCGCTGTTCGCGCAGGCGCGGCTCGATCTCGATGGCCTTGGCCAGGGTCACGGGGTTGGCGGGGTTGGCCGGCACCATCTTGGCCAGGCGGTCCACCTGGCCCAGCGGCAGCTGCAGCACCCGGCCCACATCGCGCAGCACGGCGCGCGCCTGCAGGGTGCCGAAGGTGATGATCTGTGCCACCCGGTCGCGGCCATAGCGCTGCTGGACGTAGGAGATGACCTCTTCCCGGCGCTCCTGGCAGAAGTCGATATCGAAGTCGGGCATCGACACCCGCTCCGGATTGAGGAAGCGCTCGAACAGCAGGCCGTAGCGAAGGGGATCGAGGTCGGTGATGGTCAGGGAATAGGCCACGAGCGACCCCGCACCCGAACCCCGCCCCGGCCCCACCGGAATGCCGCGCGCCTTGGCCCACTTGATGAAGTCCGACACGATCAGGAAATAGCCGGGGAACCCCATCTGGGTGATGACCCCGATCTCCCGCTCCAGCCTGGCCTCATAGTCCTCCACCGGGAAGGCGTTGGCCTGGCCGCGCGCCATCCGCGCCTTCAGGCCCTCGCGGGCCTGGTGAGCCAGTTCCTCGGCTTCCGTGCGGCCGGCGTCGCTGGGGAAGCGCGGCAGGATCGGGTCGCGCTTCTTGACCATGAAGGCGCAGCGTCGGGCGATATCGACGGTGTTGTCGCAGGCCTCGGGCAGGTCGGCGAACAGGGCGCGCATGTCGGCGGCGGGCTTGAACCAGTGCTCGTCGGTGACCCGGCGGCGTTCGTCCTGGCTGATGAAGGCGCCGTCGGCGATGCACAGCAGGGCCTCGTGCGCATCGTACATGGCCTTGGCGGCGAAATAGACGTCGTTGGTGGCGACCAGGGGCACGTCGTTCGCATAGGCGAAGGCGACCAGATCGGGTTCGGCGGCGGCCTCCGCGGGCGTGCCGTGCCGCTGAAGCTCGATGTAGAACCGGTCCCCGAACACCCGGGCCATCTCGGCCAGGGCCGCATTACCCTCGGCGGTCTTGCCGGCGGCGAACAGGGGATCGATGGGGCCGTCGGGACCGCCCGACAAAAGGATCAGCCCTTCGGAATGCTGCGCCACCAGTTCCCAGGGGGCCGAAGGCTCGGACATCCCGTCGGATTCCACATAGGCGTGGGACGAGAGCACCGAGAGATTGAGGTAGCCCTGTTCCGTCTGGGCCAGGAGCACGACGGTCGGCGTCTTAGCCCAGGCTTCGCCGGCCTTTCCCCCGATGCCGGTCACCGGCAGGGCGCAGCCGACGATGGGCTGGACCCCGGCGTCCTTGGCGGAGACCGAAAACTCAAGCGCGCCGAACAGGTTGGCCCGGTCGGTCAAGGCCACGGCCGGCATGCCGTTCTTGGCGGCGTAGCCCGGAACCTTGTCGGCCTTGATCGCGCCTTCCAGCAGCGAATAGGCGGAGCGGACCCGCAGGTGGACGAACCCGTCGCTCTCCCCTGCCCCGTCGCTCACATCCGCCTCCTACACCCTCGCTCAGGCCGCCAGCTGGGCCACCTGACACATCATCCAGACAAAGCTGGCGACCGACACAAAAGCCAGCGATTCCCGAGCCAGACGAACCATCTTGCGCACCCCCGTTGTGGACGTTCTCTGGATGTTCTTATTTCTGGTTTTGTTCTCGTCGTCAAGAGGGCTATGCCAGCCCCTCGCCCCGCATGCAGGGAGCGGGTCGGGACATGGGCTCAGAGCGCCTGCGGCTCCAGCTTCCCGGCCTTCAGCCCCAGCACGCGGTCCATGTGACGGGCGAGCTCGAGGTTGTGGGTGGCGACGAGGGCTGAGACGCCCTCGGCGCGGGCCAGGGCGTAGAGGTTCTCGAACACCGCGGTGGATGTCGCGGGATCCAGGTTGCCGGTGGGCTCGTCGGCCAGGAGCAGGCGCGGCTTGTTGGCAAGCGCACGGGCGATGGCGACCCGCTGCTGTTCCCCGCCGGACATCTGGGCCGGCTGGTGGTGGACGCGCTCGGCCAGGCCCAGTTGGCTGAGCAGGCTCTCGGCGCGGTCGCGGGCCGCCTTGCGGCTCTTGCCGGCGATCATCTGCGGCAGGGCGACGTTATCCAGGGCTGTGAACTCCGGCAGAAGGTGGTGCGCCTGGTAGACGAAGCCGATGGTCCCCAGGCGGATGCGGGTGCGCACCCGGTCGCTGAGGTTCGAGCAGTCGCGGCCCTCGATGAAGATCTGGCCTTCGGTCGGCCGCTCAAGCAGGCCCGCGGCGTGCAGCAGCGAGGACTTGCCCGAGCCGGACGGCCCGATCAGGCCGACGATCTCGCCGCGTTGCACGTCAAGCTCGGCGCCGTCGAGGACGGTCAGCGTCCGGTCGCCGGACTTGTAGGTGCGCTTCAGCCCGCGGATTGCGAGCACCAAGTCGGCCTCACTCATAGCGAAGGGCCTCCACCGGATCGAGACGCGAGGCCCGCCAGGCGGGCGGCAGGGTGGCGACAAAGGCCATGGCCAGCGACCAGAAGGTGATGCCCGCCACCTCCTGCCAGTCGATCTTGGCCGGCACGCGGGTCAGGAAATAGACGTCCGAATTGAACACCTGGGTCCCCGTCGCCCACTCCACGAAGGACTGGATCGGACCGATGAAGGTGCAGAACAGCACGCCCAGGATCAGGCCGGCGATGGTGCCCAGGAGGCCCACGAGCGCACCGGTCATGAAGAAGATGCGCAAGATCGAGCCCTGCCCCGCGCCCATGGTGCGCAGGATGGCGATGTCGCGCCCCTTGTTCTTCACCAGCATGACGAGGCCGGAGATGATGTTCATGGCCGCGATGGCCACCAGGAGCATCAGGATCAGGCGCATGACGTTGCGCTCCACCTGCAGCGCGCCCCAGTAGGAGGCGTTCTTTTCCGTCCAGTCGGTGACGACGCTGGTCGGGCCGGCGATGCGGGCGACCTCGGGCTTCAGGGCCATGGCGTCGTCGGCGTTGGTCAGCTTCATCTCCACGAAGTCGACGCCGGTGTCGCGGCCGAAGAACAGCTGGGCCTGGTCCAGCGGCATGTAGATGAAGGTCTGGTCGTACTCGCTCATGCCGACGCTGAAAGTGCCGGCGACGGTGTAGGTCTTGCGCTGGGGCGTCGCGCCAAAGGCGGTGGCGCCTCCGGTGGGCGAGATCAGGGTGAGCGCATCGCCCGGCTGGACGCCGAGGTTCTGGGCCAGGCGGTCGCCGACCATGATCAGGTCGCCGCCATATTCGCCAGCGCCGAAGCCCTCGAGCGAGCCCCGCACGATGTTGCTGGAGACGAGTTTGGTGGCGGCCAGGTCGCTGGGGCGGATGCCGCGGACGATGGCGCCGCTGATCTGCCCCTGGCCGAGCGCCATGGCCTGGGCCTCGATGATGGGCACCACCTGGACGACGCCCGGAATGGCCTTCAGCCGGGCGATCATCGGGTCGCGCTCCGGCGTCATCATGATCCCGCCGGTGACGTACATGTGGCCGTTAAAGCCCAGGATGCGGCCGAGCAGTTCGGAGCGGAAGCCGTTCATCACGCTCATGACGATGATCAGCACCGCCACGGCCAGCATGATGCCGATGAAGGAGATGAGCGAGATCAGCGCCACGCCGCCCTCGCTGCGCTTGGCGCGCAGATAGCGCAGGGCGACCGAGCGCTCCCATAGGCCGAAGGGCGCGGCGCGACCTCCGGTCAGGTTATCGGCTGAACTCACGCGTCCCCCATTCGCTTACGGCGCCGCTGTTGGAAGGCCATGTAACGCAGATGCGTCCTGCTGGCTCCCGCGACGGATCGCAGGCCTGTGAATTAGCCGGCGAAGGCTCAGCTTTGCAATCAAACCAGAACGAAAAGAAGGCCACCCAAGGACGGGCGGCCTTCAGCCAAACCAGAACGAAAAGAAGGCCGCCCAGGGAGGTGGGCGGCCTTCAGGTCGTCGGGGAAAAACGCCACGGGCGGACCAACTGGGCCAGCCGTGATGAGGAGGTGTAACGCGAGTTACGCCGGACGTTTCCCGTAAAGCTACGTCGCGGAACAGGCTTGCGCGATCCGCCCAAGCTTTGGGCGAAGCCTGCCCAGCGCGCGCAAATTTGCGGCGCTGGGCCCCGTCTCAGGACCAGTTATGGGGCAGAGGCGGGATGCTGATCAGGTGGAAGGTCACCACCAGCCAAAGGATCGCGAACAGGATCGCCGAGACCCAGGTGGTGGTGATGAACTTCTTCTTGAGCTTCGGATCCACCGGCGCGCCGGGGTCGCCCCCGTCGCCCTTGTCGATGCCGGCCTCCGCGTGGCTGGTCACGCCCAGCGGCAACACGGCGAACAGCACCGTCCACCAGATGGTCAGGTAGATGGCGATGGCGGTGAAGAGGCTCATGCTCAGGTGTCCCTAGTGGGCGTCTTTCGGGGTTTCCATCAGCTCGACCAGCACGCCGCCCATGTTCTTCGGATGGACGAAGATCACCGGGGTGCCGTGGGCGCCGATCCGCGGCTCGCCGGTGCCCAGGACGGTTGCGCCCTTGGCGCGCATGTCGTCGCGGGCGGCGATGATGTCGGGCACTTCAAAACAGATGTGGTGCTGGCCGCCGGCCGGGTTCTTGGCCAGGAAGCCATGGACCGGCGAGGCCTCGCCATAGGGCTCGATCAGCTCGATCTGGCTGTTGGGCAGGTTGACGAAGCACACCCACACGCCCTGCTCCGGCATGGCGAACTTCTCGCCGATGGAGGTGGCGCCCAGGACGTCGCGATAGAGCTTCACCGACTCGTCGATGGAGGGGGTCGCGACCCCAACATGGTTCAGTTTGCCGATCATGGTCGCCTCTATACTCCCTGGGGGCTCGATGCCGGAAGGCCTAGGCGATCTGCCGCAGCGGAACGCCAGACCCCGCTAGAGCCTCAGAACGGTTGTCTCCACCACGGGGCGGCGGCCCCAGATGCGCTGGCTGGCCTTCTTCACGGCCCGGCCGAGCGCCTGTTCGACCAGGTCGTCGAACTCGCGGTCGTCGCCGGACAGGCGCTTGAGCGCCTGCTCGGCCTCGCCGGCCAGATCGTCCAGCACCTCGTCCAGGGGGTAGTCGTCGTCGGTGGGCAGGCCGATGGCGCGGACCTGGGGACCCGAGGCGATCTTGCCCCGACCGTCCAGGACCACGGCGACGCTCAACACGCCGTTGAAGGCGGCGTGACGGCGCTCGCGCAGGGCGTCACCGTTCTCCGGCGTCACCACACCCGCGTCCACATAGAGCCGGCCTGACGGGACCTCGTCGATGATCTCGGCCCGGCCGGGGGCCAGGCGGACCATGTCGCCGTTACGCGGCGCCACCGTCTGCGGAACCTGCAGGTCGCGGGCGAAGGCGGCGTGTTCCAGCAGGTGACGGCGCTCGCCATGGGTCGGCACCGCGATCTGCGGCCTGGCCCAATGGTACATGCGCGACAGCTCGTCCCGGCACGGGTGGCCGGAGACGTGGATCCCCGGATGGTCGCGCTCGGTGTAGAGGCGCACCCCGCGGTCGGCCATCTTGTTCTGCAGGTTGCGGATCGGCACCTCGTTGCCCGGGATGACGCGGGAGGAGAAGACGCAGGCGTCCCCTGCCCCCAGCTTCACGTGCGGATGGGTGCCGTCGGCGATCCGCGACAGAGCCGCGCGGGCCTCGCCCTGGCTGCCGGTGCACAGATAGAGGATCTGGTCGGCCGGGAATTGACCGGCCTGCTGCTCGGTGACGAACTCGGCCACGTCGTCGAACAGGCCCACATGCCGCGCGGCCGAGGCCATGCGGATCATGGAGCGGCCCACCAGGCAGACCCGGCGGCCGGCCGCCTTGGCGGCGTTGATCACCGAGTGCATCCGCGCGACGTTGGAGGCGAAGCAGGCCACAGCCACCCGGCCCTTCAGCCCGCCGATCAGCCCGGCCAGGGCCTCGCGCACATCAGCCTCAGAGCCGGCCTCACCGTCGACGAAGACGTTGGTCGAGTCACAGACCATGGCCAGGACACCCTCGTCGCCCAGGCGCTGGATGGTCCCGGAGTCGGTCACTTCGCCCAGCACCGGATCCGGATCGATCTTCCAGTCGCCGGTGTGCAGGATGACGCCCAGCGGCGTGCGGATCGCCAGGCCATTGGGCTCGGGGATCGAGTGGGTCAGGGTCACCATCTCCACCTGGAACGGGCCGATATCCAGGGTCCCGCCCAGCGGCACCTCGGTGATCTCAGCCTCGCCCAACAGGTCCTGCTCGCGCAGCTTCTCGCGCAGGAGGAAGGCGGTGAAAGGCGTCGCGTACAGCGGCGCGCGCAGGCGCGGCCACAGCCAGGCCACCGCGCCGATATGGTCCTCGTGGGCGTGGGTCAGCACGATGCCCAGGATGTCGTGGGCGTGCTGCTCGATGAAGGTGGGGTCCGGCAGGATGATCTCGACCCCAGGGGTCGTCTGGTCGCCGAAGGTCACGCCCAGGTCGACGACGATCCACTTGCGATCGTGCGGCGGGCCAAAGCCGTACAGATTGAAATTCATGCCGATCTCGTTCGACCCGCCCAGCGGCAGGAAGACGAGTTCGTCGTCGGGTTTTGCTTTCGCCATCACGCCTTTTGGGTGTTGCGCCGCTGGATTTCCAGCAGGCCGCGGATCGTTAGATCGGGATCGAAGTGGTCAATCGCCAGGGTCGCACCGTGAAACAGCGAGGCGACGCCGCCAGTGGCGACGACCGTCATGGGCTTGTCCCATTCGGCCTTGATGCGGGCGATGAGGCCCTCGATCAAGGCGATGTAGCCCCAGAAGACGCCGGCCTGCATGGCCCCGACCGTGTCCTTGCCGACCACGCGCTGGGGCTTCTGGATAGCAACGCGCGGCAGCTTGGCGGCCGCGGCGTGCAGGGCCTCCATGGACAGGTTGATGCCGGGCGCGATCACCCCGCCCTCGAACCCACCATCGGCGGCGACGATGTCGAAGGTGGTGGCGGTGCCGCTGTCGATGACGATCAGGTCGCCCGGATAGATCACATGGGCGCCGATGGCGTTGACCAGGCGGTCAGCGCCGGCTTCCGAAGGCTTGTCGATACGCACCGGAATGCCCAGCACGGCGTTCTCGCCGATCACCAGGGGTTCGACGTGCAGGTAACGGCGGGCGAGGTTGCGCAGGTTGAAGATCGACTGCGGCACCACGCTGGAAATGATGCAGGCGTCCAGCACCTCGAACTTAAGGCTCGCCATAGCGAGCAGTTGGGACAGCCAGACGGCGTATTCGTCGGCGGTGCGGCTGGAATCGGTGGCCGCGCGCCATTGAGCGATCCAGGTCTCGCCGTCATGAACGGCGAACATGGTGTTGGTGTTGCCCTGTTCGATCGCGAGCAGCATCTCTAGGCGTCTCCGAAAAACACGTCGCCGGCGGTTATGCGCAGAACCGAGCCGTCGTCCAGCTTCAGGCGAAGGGCTCCATCAGGGTCCAGGCCCTCGGCGATCCCCCGGTGGGTCTGGTTGGGTAGGCGGGCGACGCAGGGTTCGCCAAGCCCGTGAGCCACTCGGGTCCAGGCCGCGGCGATGGGGGCGAAGCCCTCCCGGGTCCAGATCTGGCGCCAGGCCTCGAAGGACCGGGCCAGGATCTCCAGCGCGTCCCGCGGTTTGGGCGGCCTAGCTGACATGAACTCGGCGAAGGCGCAGGCCGGACGCTCGACGTCCTGCGGATAGGTGGCGAGGTTCACCCCGATCCCCACCGCCAGCCACAGCTTGCCGTCAGGCCGCGAGCCGGACTCGACCAGGATGCCGCTGGCCTTGCGGCCATGGATCATCAGGTCATTGGGCCACTTCACGCGGCCAAGGCCAGGACCTAGGCAGGCCTCGGCGAGATCGGCGACCGCGAGCGCGGCGACAAACGACACCTGGGCGGCGTCCGCCGCCGGCATGTCGGTCACATACAGCAGGGTGGCGGCGAGATTGCCCGTGGGGCTGTCCCAGGCCCGGCCCCGGCGGCCCCGCCCCGCCGTTTGGCGCAAGGCGGTGATCCAGACCGGGCCGGCCTCCCCCGCCTCGGCGCGGCGTCGCGCCTCGGCGTTGGTGGAGTCTATCTCGTCATAGGCCTCGATGGCCGGGATCGACACCTAGGCGAGGCCGAACGCGGCGGCCGCCGCCTTGGCGAGCGGGTCGATGAACACCAGGGCGCCCAGGACCAGCGGGAAGCTGAACAGGGCCGCCGAGATGGCGATGGCCCGCACTTCCACCGGCGGGGCGTCGGTACGGCCCGGAGCCGCGTCGAACCACATCACCTTGATCAGGCGCAGATAGTAGAAGGCCGCCACAACCGAGCCGACCAGGCCGGCGATGGCCGCGCCCTGGATGGCGACGTCGGGCGTGTTGATCGCCGCCTTGAAGACATAGAACTTCGCCCAGAAGCCGGAGAACGGCGGCAGGCCGAGCGCCGACAGCGAAAACGCGGTCATGGCCAGCGCGATGCCCGGGCGTTCCTTGAACAGGCCAGCCATGTCCTCGATGGTCTCCATCGGCTTGCCGTCGCGCGACAGGCCCGAGAGGCAGGCGAAGAAGCCGGTCACGTCCACCATGTAGAGGACCATGAACACCAGCATCGCCTGGACGCCTTCGGCGCTGCCCGAGGCCAAGCCCAGCACGGCGTAGCCGACATTGGCGATGGAGGAATAGGCCCACAGACGCTTCAGGTTGGTCTGGGCCAGGCCCGCAAAGGCGCCGACGAAAATCGACAGCAGGGCCACGATCACCAGGACCTGGCGCCATTGGGCGATGGCCCCGTCAAAGCCGTGGGTCAAAGCGCGGGCGAACAGCACCATGGCGGCGAGCTTGGGCGCCGCGGCGAAGAAGGCCACGACCGGGGTCGGGGCGCCCTCATAGACATCCGGGGTCCACATGTGGAACGGCGCGGCGGAGATCTTGAAGGCCAGGCCGCAGATCAGGAACACCAGGCCGAACAGCACGCCGGTGTGGGCGCCGCCCTGAACGGCGACGGCGATGTCGTCGAACTTGGTGGAGCCGGCGAAGCCGTAGATCAGCGAGGCGCCGTACAGCAGCAGACCCGAGGACAGGGCGCCGAGCACGAAGTACTTCAGGCCGGCTTCCGAAGCTTTGGCGTCGTCGCGGTGCATGGCGGCGAGCACATAGAGGGCCAGGGACTGCAGTTCCACGCCCACATAGAGCGCGATCAGGTCGCCCGCACCGACCATCATGGCCATGCCCAGCGCGGCCAGCAGGATCAGGACCGGGTATTCAAAGTTGTCGACGCCGCGGCGCTTGAACCAGCGCTGGCCCAGCAGGATCGACACCGCGCTGGCGGCGTAGATGGCGACCTGGGCGAAGGACGAGGCCGCGTCAGAAATCAGCCCCCCGGAGAAGGCCTTGCCGACCGGCGCCACAGCGGCGGCGTAGGCCGCGGCGGCCAGGGCCAGGATAGCGCCCAGCCCGACGAGGGCCGTGCGACGCGGGGCGAAAGCCCCCGCCACCAGCAGGAACAGGGCCGCCCCTGCGAGGATGGCCTCGGGAAGGGCCAGGGCGAAATCGGCAGAGAAGGTCATGGCTTCAGGTCCCCCTAGGCGCCGATCGCCGCGCGGTAGGCCGCGACGAGGTTGTCGACCGAGGCCTGGGTCAGGTCGAACACGACGCCCGGATGGACGCCCAGATACAGGGTCGACAGGATCAGCGGCGCGAAGATCGCCACCTCACGCCAGTCGAGGTCGGAGATATTGGCCAGCGCCGGGTTGGTCATCTCGCCGAACACCACGCGCCGGTACAGCGTGAGCGCATAGACGGCCGAGAAGATTACGCCGGAGGCGGCCACCAGGGCCGTCCAGGTCGAGGCCTGGTAGGTCCCGGTCATGGTCAGGATTTCGCCGACGAAGCCCGAGGTGCCCGGCAGGCCGACATTGCCCATGGTGAAGAGCAGGAAGGTCGCCGCGTACCAGGGCATGCGGTTCACCAGGCCGCCATAGTAGGCGATCTCGCGGGTGTGCATGCGGTCATAGACCACGCCGACGCAGAGGAAGAGCGCGCCGGAGATCACCCCGTGGCTCAGCATCTGGAAGATCGCGCCCTGCACGCCGATAGCGTTGCCGGCGAAGATCCCCATGGTCACGAAGCCCATGTGGGCGACCGACGAATAGGCGATCAGCTTCTTCATGTCGGTCTGCCGGAAGGCGACCAGCGAGGTGTAGACGATGGCGATGACGCTGAGGGTGAAGACCAGCGGCGAGAACATCTCCGAGGCCTGCGGGAACATCGGCAGCGAGAAGCGCAGGAAGCCGTAGCCGCCCATCTTCAAGAGGATGCCCGCCAGGATCACGGAACCGGCCGTCGGCGCTTCCACGTGAGCGTCAGGCAGCCAGGTGTGCACCGGCCACATGGGCATCTTCACCGCGAAGGAGGCGAAGAAGGCCAGCCACAGCCAGGTCTGGATCCAGGGCGCGAACTTGTAGGTCATCAACTCGGGGATCGAGCTGGTGCCCGAGATGCCGATCATCGCCAGGATGGCGGCCAGCATCAGGACGGAGCCCAGCAGGGTGTAGAGGAAGAACTTGAAGGCCGCGTAGACCCGACGCTTGCCGCCCCAGATGCCGATGATCAGGAACATCGGCACCAGGCCGAACTCGAAGAAGGCGTAGAAAAGCACCAGGTCCAGCGCGCAGAACACGCCGATGACCAGGGTCTCGAGGATCAGGAAGGCGATCAGGTATTCGAGCACCCGCGTCTCGATCGCCTTCCAGGACGCCGCGATACAGAACGGCATGAGGAAGGCGGTCAGCAGGACGAACAGGATCGAGATCCCGTCGACGCCCATGCGGTAGTGCAGGCCTGCGAACCAGTTGAAGTCCTCGACGAACTGGAAGCCCGCGTTCGAGGCGTCGTACTGGGCCACCAGCAGGACGGACAGGGCGAGCGTGCCCAGGGTCACCACGAAGGCGATCCACTTGGCGGTCTCGACCGTCTTGGCGTCGTCCGGCTTGCCGAACAGGCGAAGCGCGAGAATGCCCGCCACGCCGAGCAGTGGCGAGAAGGTCGTCAGGGAGAGAATGCCGGTCATCTGGTCGCTCCCCCTTAAGCCTGCCAGGCCAGCAGGGCGAAGGTCAGCAGACCCGCCACGCCAAGCAGCATCACGAACGCATAGTGGTAGAGGAAGCCGGACTGCAGCTTACCCGTCCGGCGGCCCAGCGCGTAGGACACCGCCGAGACCCCGTCCGGCCCGAGGCCGTCGATGATCTTCTGATCCCCACCCTTCCAGAACAGATCGCCCAGGAACTTGGTCAGGCGCACGAAGGTGGCCTCATAGAGCTCATCGAAGAACCACTTGTTGTAGAGGAAGGTCCAGAGCAGGCCCTTGTTGGCCGCGATCCGCGCGCCCAGGCCTTCCTTGCGGATATAGACGTACCAGGCGATCACGAGGCCGAGCATCGAGACCACCAGCGGCGCCCAGAGCACCCAGGTGGGCGCATGGTGGGCGTGTTCGAGCACGTGGTTGGTCGGGGCGTTGAAGATCGCGCCCTTCCAGAACTCGCCGCGCTCCTCGCCGACGAACTTCTCGACGAAGGCCCAGCCGGCCAGCACCGCGCCGACCGACAGCACCAGCAGCGGCACGATCATCACCAACGGGCTCTCGTGCGGCTGGTGCGCATGGCCATGGCCATGGCCATGATCGTCGTGCGCGTGGTCGTCGTGGGCATGATCGTCATGACCGTCCGCCGCGTGGGCGTGGTCATCATGGGCGTGCGCATCGTCGTGACCCCACTTGGCGTGGCCATGGAAGGTCATGAAGGCCAGGCGCCAGGAGTAGAAGGCGGTCAGGCCGGCGGCGAACAGGCCGACGATGAAGGCGAAGTAGGCGACGCCGCCATGCTCCTGGCCGGCCGCGAAGGCCGACTCGATGATGGCGTCCTTGGAGTAGAAGCCGGCGAAGCCCAGCTCGACGCCCGGGATCCCGAAGCCGGTGATCGCCAGAGTGCCGATGGTCATCACCGCATAGGTGATGGGCAGGTGCTTCCACAGGGCGCCCATCTTCCGCATGTCCTGCTCGTGGTGCATCCCGTGGATCACCGAGCCGGCGCCCAGGAACAGCAGGGCCTTGAAGAAGGCGTGCGTGAACAGGTGGAACATGGCCGCCTGGTAGGCGCCCACGCCCGCAGCGAAGAACATGTAGCCGAGCTGCGAACAGGTCGAATAGGCGATGACCCGCTTGATGTCGTTCTGGGCCAGGCCGACGGTCGCCGCGAACAGGGCGGTGACGGCGCCGATCAGGGTGACAATCTGCTTGGCCACCGGGGCGTACTCGAACATCGGCGAGAGCAGGCAGACCATGTAGACGCCGGCGGTCACCATGGTGGCGGCGTGGATCAGGGCCGACACCGGGGTCGGGCCTTCCATGGCGTCCGGCAGCCAGGTGTGCAGGAAGAACTGGGCCGACTTGCCCATGGCGCCGATGAACAGCAGGCCGCAGGCCAGGTCGACGGCCGGCCAGGTGTGGCCGGCGAACTCCCAGCCCTTGCCGACCATGGCCGGGATCTGCGGGAACAGTTCAGCGAACTCGATGGTCTTGAACTGCCAGAAGACCGTCATGATGCCGAGCGCGAAGCCGAAGTCGCCCACCCGGTTGACCACGAAAGCCTTGATGGAGGCGGCGTTGGCGCTGGGCTTGTGGAACCAGAAGCCGATCAGCAGGTAGGACGCCAGGCCCACCCCTTCCCAGCCGAAGAACAGCTGCATGAAGTCGGCGGCGGTGACCAGCGACAGCATGGCGAAGGTGAAGAGCGACAGGTAGGCGAAGAACCGCGGCTTGGACGGATCCTCGGCCATGTACCCCCAGCTGTAGAGGTGCACGAGGGCCGAGACCGTGGTCACCACGATCAGCATGGTCGCCGACAGGGCGTCGATGCGGATCGACCAGTTCGACTGGAAGTCGCCGATGTTGATGAACGGCGCGACCGTGGTGGTGAAGGGCTCAAGCCCGCCCCAGGTCCACTGGGAGAAGACCACCCAGGACAGGACGCAGGACAACAGAAGCAGGCCGGTGGTGATGGCCTGGGAGACCGTGTCGCCCAGGCGGCGGCCGAACAGGCCCGCCACGGCCGCCCCGAGGAGCGGTCCGAAGACGATGATGGGAACGATAGACTGCGCGTTCATGGCTTTCCGTCAGCCCTTCATCATCGAGGCGTCGTCCACGGCGATGTCGCCGCGGTTGCGGAAGAAGGTCACCAGGATGGCGAGGCCCACGGCGGCCTCGGCCGCCGCCACGGTCAGGACGAACATGGCGAAGATCTGCCCCACCACGTTGTGGAGATAGACCGAGAAGGCCACCAGGTTGATGTTCACCGAGAGCAGGATCAGCTCCACGGACATCAGGATGACGATGATGTTCTTGCGGTTCACGAAAATCCCGAACACCCCGATGGTGAACAGGATCGCGGCCACCGCCAGATAATGGGCGAGCCCGATGGTCATTCCGAAATCCCCTCGCCCGGCTTGATCTGGACGATGCGCATGCCGCTCTTGGGCGTGCGGGCGACCTGGTCAGCGATGACCTGGCGCCGGACGCCCGGCTTGTGGCGCAGGGTGAGCACGATGGCGCCGATCATGGCCACCAGGAGCACCAGACCCGCCGCCTGGAAGAAGTAGATGTAGTCGGTGTAGAGCACCCGCCCGATGGTCTCGGCGTTGGACAGGCCCTCGGCCGCAGCCATGGGCGTATCATTGCCGGCCGCCGCGCCGTGGCTGGAGACCGCTGTGGCCACCAGCACCATCTCAAAGGCCAGGAAGCCGCCGATGATCGCGCCGATCGGCGCGTACTGGGCGAAACCTTGCCGGAGCGCTGCGAAGTCGACGTCGAGCATCATGACGACGAAGAGGAACAGCACCGCCACCGCGCCGACGTAGACGACGACCAGCAGCATGGCCAGGAACTCCGCCCCCATCAGGACGAAGAGCCCCGCAGCGGAGAAGAATGACAGGATCAGGAACAGCACCGAGTGCACCGGGTTGCGGGCGGAGACCACGCATAGCCCGGCTACGACGGTGACCGTCGCCAGCAGATAGAAAGCGATCGCCTGCAAGGCCATGACGGCTCTTCTCAGCCCCTCTTCTCGCGCCATGCCGGGCCGCCCGGGCCCGGTCTATCGACGCTGTTCAGCACCCTTCGGAATCGCGCGCCGGTCTTACCGGTAGGCCGCGTCGAGTTCCAGATTCTTCGCGATTTCCCGCTCCCAACGATCACCGTTTTCGAGCAGGCGTTCCTTGTCGTAGTAGAGCTCTTCCCGCGTCTCGACGGCGAACTCGATGTTCGGCCCCTCGACGATGGCGTCCACCGGGCAGGCCTCCTGGCACAGGCCGCAGTAGATGCACTTCACCATGTCGATGTCGTAGCGGGTGGTCCGGCGCGAGCCGTCTTCCCGGGGCTCGGCCTCGATGGTGATGGCCTGGGCCGGGCAGATGGCCTCGCACAGCTTGCAGGCGATGCAGCGCTCTTCGCCGTTCGGATAGCGGCGCAGCACGTGCTCGCCGCGGAAGCGGGGCGACTGCGGGTTACGCTCGTGCGGGTACATGACCGTCGCCTTGGGCTTCAGCATGTAGCGCATGGCCAGGCCGAAGGCGCCGACGAAGTCGGACAGCGCCGCGCCCCTGACCGCCTGGGTGATCCGCTGCATCATTGCGAGCCGTTCCTCTTGCACTGATAGGCCGAGAGCCGCTGGGGGTTCCCGTCCGTCTTCAGAACCAGCGCCTCGCCCTTGGCTTCGCAGGCGGCGCGCGCGGTCTTCAGGTTGTCATAGGTCGCCACCCCGCCCTCAGGCTCCGGCCCGCTGGCGCAGGCCGCGCAGAGCGCAAGCGCGGAGATGGCGAGGATCATCTTCACGCCCCGGCCCCGCCGAACACGCGCCAGGCCGCCACGAGCACCACGGCGATACCGGAGGTGGGCAGGAAGACCTTCCAGCCCAGCCGCATCAGCTGGTCGTAGCGGTAGCGCGGCACGATGGCCTTCACCATGCCGAACAGGAAGAAGAAGAAGCACATCTTCAGGGCGAACCACATCAGGCCGTAGAAGCTCTGAGCGGTCGGCGACCACTGATGGACGAAGGCGAAGTCGATGGGCGCCTGCCAGCCGCCGAAGAACATCAGCGAGATCAGGCCGCACATCAGCACGATGTTCACCAGCTCGCCGATCATGAACAGCAGGAAGGGCGAGGAGGAGTATTCGACCTGGTAGCCGGCGACGAGTTCGGACTCGGCTTCCGGCAAGTCGAAGGGCGGACGGTTGGTCTCGGCCAGGGCTGAGATGAAGAAGATCACCGCCATGGCGAACATCACCGGCATGATGACGATGTTCTGCAGGCCGCCGCCGAACACGTTCCAGTTCCAGAACCCGCCGGCCTGCTTTTCGACGATGGTCTGCAGGTTCATCGAACCGGACAGCAGGATCACGGTGATGATCACCAGGCCGATGGAGACCTCGTAGGAGACCATCTGGGCCGCCGAGCGCAGGCTGCCGAGGAAGGGATACTTCGAGTTCGAGGCCCAGCCGCCCATGATGATGCCGTAGACCCCCAGCGAACTGATCGCGAACAGGTACAGCACCCCGACATTGATGTTTGCGACGACCCAGCCCGGCGCGAACGGGATCACCGCCCAGCCCACCAGGGCCAGAGCAAAGGTCAGCAGCGGGGCCAGCAGGAAGACAGCCTTGTCGGCGCCGTCCGGGATCACCACTTCCTTCAGGACGAACTTGATCAGGTCGGCGAAGGACTGCAGCAGGCCAAAGGGTCCGACCACGTTCGGGCCCTTACGCATCTGGACGCCCGCCCAGATCTTGCGGTCGGCGAGCATGAAGAAGGCCAGGGCCACCAGCAGCGGCAGGATCACCAGCATGATCTGGCCGACCGTGATCAGGGTCCAGCCGCCGGGGGTCGCCCAGAAGGAGTTGGCAGCCATGTCTACTCCGCCGCGATCTTGGCCGCGCCAGAAGCCTGGGCGGCGCATTCGGCCATCGTGACGCTGGCGCGCGCGATGGGGTTGGTCAGGTGGAAGGTCTTGACCGGGCTTTCGAAGGCCGAGCTGTCCAGCTCCCCTTCCCCGCCGATCGCGCCCAGGTCCAGGCCGGCCCCGCCGCCCGCAGGCGCGTAGTCGATCTGGCCGAAGGTCGGATGATCCTCGAACAGCTTGGCGCGCAGCTGCGCCAGGGTGTCGTAAGGCAGAGTCTTGCCCAGGCGCGCCGACAGGGCGCGCAGGATGGCCCAGTCCTCACGGGCCTCGCCCTTCGGGAACACCGCGCGCTGGCCCATCTGGACCCGGCCCTCGGTGTTCACATAGAGGCCGTCCTTCTCGGTATAGGCGGCCGCCGGCAGGATCACGTCGGCGCCGTGCGCGCCGGCGTCGCCGTGGGTGCCCATATAGATCTTGAAGGCGTCGGAGGCGGTGAGATTGATCTCGTCCGCGCCCATGACGAACAGGACGTCGACGCCGCCCGGCTTGACCATCTCGAGCGCGGTCTTGCCGCCTTCGCCCGGGATGAAGCCCAGGTCCAGGCCACCCACACGGCTCGCCGCGGTGTGCAGGACGTTCCAGGTCATCTTGTAGGTCTTGGCGACCGCCGCAGCGGCCTTGGCCACCGCCGCGCCGTCAGCCCGGGACAGGGCGCCCGCGCCGACGATGATCGCCGGGGCCTTGGCGTCCTTCAGGGCCTTCAGGAAGTCGCCCTTGGACTTCGACAGGGCCTTCAGGCTGTCCGGGCCAGCGCCCAGGTACTCGTAGCCATAGGTCAGTTCGGCCTGTTCGCCGATGACGCCGACCTTCAGCGCGCCGGCCATCCAGCGCTTGCGCAGCCGGGCGTTGAACACCGGGGCTTCGAGGCGCGGGTTGGTCCCGACCAGCAGGATGACGTCGGCGTTCTCGATGCCGGCGATGGTGGAGTTGAGCAGCCAGCTTTCGCGCGCGCCCTCGCCCAGCTTCATGCCGTCCTGGCGGCAGTCGAGGCTGGCGACGCCCAGGGCCCCGAACAGGTCCTTGGCGGCCTTCATCGATTCCGCGTCCTGCAGGTCGCCGGCGATCACGCCGATCCGGTCCGCAGGGGTCGAGGTCAGCTTGGCGGCGACCGCGTCCAGGGCCTCGGCCCAGGTGGCGGGACGCAGCTTGCCGTTCTCACGCACATAGGGGCGATCCAGGCGCTGCCGGCCCAGGCCGTCCACGGCGTAGCGGGTCTTGTCGCTGATCCACTCCTCGTTGACGTCGTCATTGAGGCGCGGAAGCACGCGCAGCACGGCGGGCCCGCGGGAGTCGACGCGGATCGCGCTGCCCAGGGCGTCCATGACGTCCACGCTCTCGGTCTTCTTCAGCTCCCAGGGACGGGCGTTGAAGGCGTAGGGGCGCGAGGTGAGCGCGCCCACCGGGCACAGGTCGATCACATTGGCCGACAGCTCGGAGGCGACCGCCTTGCCGAGATAGGTCGTGATTTCAACGTCTTCGCCGCGAGAGATGAGACCGATTTCCGGTACGCCGGCCACTTCGGTGATGAAGCGGACGCAGCGGGTGCACTGGATGCAGCGGGTCATCACCGTCTTGATGAGCGGGCCCATGGCCTTCTCTTCAACGGCGCGCTTGTTCAGCTGATAGCGGCTGTCGTCGCGGCCATAGCCCATGGCCTGGTCCTGCAGATCGCACTCACCGCCCTGGTCGCAGATCGGGCAATCCAGCGGGTGGTTGATGAGCAGGAACTCCATCACCCCTTCGCGGGCCTTCTTCACCATCGGCGTGTTGGTGAAGATCTCCTGGTTGTCGGCGGCCGGCAGGGCGCACGAAGCCTGGGGCTTCGGCGGGCCAGGCTTCACCTCGACCAGGCACATGCGGCAGTTGCCGGCGATGGACAGGCGCTCGTGGTAGCAGAACCGCGGGATCTCCTCGCCGGCCAGTTCGGCCACCTGGAGCACCGTCATGCCGGGTTCGAACTCGACCTCGACGCCGTTGACCTTGGCTTTGGGCATCTCTTACTCCGCCGCCTGCAGGCTGGCGCCCTGAACGAAGGGCTTGCCGGCGCGATAGTTTGTAATCCGCTCCTCCACTTCATGACGGAAGTGGCGGAACAGGCCCTGGATCGGCCAGGCGGCCGCGTCACCCAGGCCGCAGATGGTGTGACCTTCGACCTGGCTGGCGACGTCGAGGAGCATGTCGATCTCCTTCATTTCCGCCTCACCGGTGGCCATGCGTTCCATCACCCGCCACATCCAGCCGGTGCCTTCACGGCACGGCGTGCACTGGCCGCAGCTCTCGTGCTTGTAGAAGTAGGACAGCCGCGCGATCGCCTTCACGATGTCGGTGGACTGGTCCATCACGATCACCGCCGCGGTGCCCAGGCCGGACTTCAGGGCCGACAGGCTGTCGAAGTCCATGAGCGCCGTCTCGGCCTCGTGGGCCGGGATCATCCGCACAGACGACCCGCCGGGGATCACGGCCTTCAGGTTGCCCCAGCCGCCGCGCACGCCGCCGCAGTGGTCTTCCAGCAGCTGCTTCAGCGGGATCGACATGGCTTCTTCGATCACGCAGGGCTTCATGACGTGGCCGGAGATGGCCATCAGCTTGGTGCCGGTGTTGTTCGGCCGGCCAAAGCCCGCGAACCACTCGGCGCCCCGGCGCAGGATGGTGCCGACGGTGGAGATGGACTCCACATTGTTGATGGTGGTCGGGCAGCCATAGATACCCGCGCCGGCCGGGAACGGCGGCTTCAGGCGCGGCTGGCCCTTCTTGCCTTCCAGGCTCTCCATCAGGGCGGTTTCGTCGCCGCAGATATAGGCGCCGCCGCCGTGGGTGACGTGGATGTCGAAGTCCCAGCCGTGGACATTGTCCTTGCCGACCAGCTTGGCCGCATAGGCCTGCTTGATGGCCGCTTCCAGGCGCTCGCGCTCGAAGACGTACTCGCCGCGGATATAGACGTAGCAGGTGTGCGCCCGGATCGCGTAGCTGGCGATCAGGCAGCCTTCGATCAGCAGGTGCGGATCATGGCGCAGGATCTCGCGGTCCTTGCAGGTGCCCGGCTCGGACTCATCGGCGTTGACCACCAGATAGTGCGGCCGCTCGCTCTCCTGCTTGGGCATGAAGGTCCACTTCAGCCCGGTGGAGAAGCCAGCGCCGCCACGGCCGCGCAGGCCCGAATTCTTGACCTGGTCGCAGATCCATTCCGGGGTCTGCTGCAGCATCTCGCGGGTGAGCGTCCACGCCCCACGCGCCTTCGCGCCCTCCAGGCCCCAGTCGTGGAGCCCGTAGACGTTGGTGAAGATGCGGTCCTTGTCTTCCAGGATTCCGACCACGATCCCCTACTCTCCCCTGTTCGCGCGGGCGAACCCGGCGATCGACATCGAATGCGCGGCTTGGGCCATCACGCGGTGGGCTCCTTGGCGGCCTTGCCCTTGGGCGCGGCGTTGGGGAGCTTCTTCAGCTTGGCGGCGGAGCCGTCGTAGAGCTTGGGGTCCTGCAGGACCTTGGGACCGCCTTCCGGCGCCGAATTGGTGCGGCCGATGGCCGAGCCAGGCGCGGGCGTTTTGCCGGCGGCGAAGTCATCGAGGATCGCCTCGAAGCTCTCGGCCGTCAGGTCCTCGTAGTAGTAGTCGTTGATGGCGGCCATCGGCGCGTTGGAGCAGGCGCCCAGGCACTCGACTTCCTGCCAGTAGAACTGGCCGTCCTTGGACAGGTGGTCCCGGTCGCCGAACTTGCGCTGGCAGACCGAGATCAGGTCGCCCGCGCCGCGCAGCATGCAGGGCGTGGTGCCGCAGACCTGGACCAGGGCCTTGGAGCCGACCGGCTCCAGCATGAACATCGTATAGAAGGTCGCGACTTCGTAGACGCGGATCACCGGCATGCCGAGCTTCTCGGCCACCAGCCGGATCGCCGGCTCGCTGACCCAGCCTTCCTGCTTCTGGACCAGCCACAGCAGGGGCAGGACCGCGGACTGCTGGCGCCCGGCGGGGAACTTGGACACCCACCAGTCAGCGAGCTTGGCGCTCTCGGCCGAGAAGGCGAAGCTTTCGGGCTGGTTCGGGGAGAGGCGACGGACGCTCATCGAGCCCTCACTTCACGAAGTCGACGCGAACGATCTTGCCGTTCGCGAGGGTGTAGATCGGCGCCACTTCAAAGCTCTCGCCGCCCGGGGCGCGCGAGACCTTCTCGTGATCGATCACGTTGGAGCCGACCACGATGCGGTTCACGACCGTGGCGGTGTTCTGCGGGAAGTCGGCGAACAGCTTGGCGTGCCGCTCACGGATCGAGGCGATGCCCTGATTGGTGATCTCGCCGCCATAACCGGCCAGCACCGCGTCGTCCGCATAGAACGAGCAGAAGGCGTCCAGGTCCTGGGCGTTGTAGGCCTCAAGCTGACCCTGGACGATCTTGGCGTTGTCGCTCACCGGTCCACCTCACCAAACACGATATCGAGGGAGCCGAGGATGGCGGAGACGTCGGCCAGCATGTGGCCGCGGTTCATCCAGTCCATCGCCGACAGGTGGGCGAAGCCCGGCGCACGCAGCTTCACGCGATAGGGCTTGTTGGTCCCGTTGGAGACCAGGAACACCCCGAATTCGCCCTTCGGCGCCTCGACCGCGGCGTAGACCTCGCCTTCCGGCGTGGAAAAGCCCTCGGTGTAGAGCTTGAAGTGATGGATCAGGGCTTCCATCGACCGCTTCATGTCGCCACGCCGCGGCGGGGACAGCTTGTGGTCGTCGGACAGCACCGGGCCGGAGGTCTTCTTCAGGCGGTCGATAGCCTGGAGAATGATCTTCACCGACTCCCGCATTTCCTGCATCCGGCAGAGATAGCGGTCGTAGCAGTCGCCGTTCACGCCGAGCGGAATGTCGAACTCGAAGTCGTCATAGCACTCGTAGGGCTGCGAACGGCGCAGGTCCCAGGCGATGCCCGAGCCGCGCACCATCACGCCGGAGAAGCCCCAGGCCAGCGCCTCTTCCTTGGTCACGACGCCGATGTCGACGTTGCGCTGCTTGAAGATGCGGTTGCCGGTGATCAGCTTGTCGATGTCGTTCAGCGGCTTGGCGAAGTTCTTCGCCCAGGCCTCGATGTCGTTGATCAGGGCCTCGGGCAGGTCCTGGTGGACGCCGCCGGGACGGAAGAAGTTGGCGTGCAGGCGCGCGCCAGACGCACGCTCATAGAACACCATCAGCTTTTCGCGCTCTTCAAAGCCCCACAGAGGCGGGGTCAGAGCGCCGACGTCCATGGCCTGGGTCGTGACGTTCAGCAGGTGGTTCAGCACCCGGCCGATCTCGCTGTAGATGACACGGATCAGGCTGCCGCGGATCGGCACCTCCACGCCCAACAGCTTCTCGATGGCCATGCAGAAGGCGTGTTCCTGGTTCATCGGCGCCACGTAGTCGAGGCGGTCGAGATAGGGCACGTTCTGCAAGTAGGTGCGGTACTCCATCAGCTTTTCGGTGCCGCGGTGCAGCAGGCCGATGTGCGGGTCGACCCGCTCCACGACCTCGCCGTCCAGCTCCAGCACCAGGCGCAGCACGCCGTGCGCCGCCGGGTGCTGCGGACCAAAGTTGATGTTGAACTTGCGGACCGGGGTCTCGGGCAGGACCGGGGCTTGAGAGGCGTCGTCAGCCATTACTTCGGCCCTCCGGCTTGATCGGCCTTCTCGTCGCCGGGCAGCACGTAGTCGGCGCCTTCCCAGGGCGACAGGAAGTCCCAGTTACGGAACTCCACGGACTTCACCGGCTCATAGACCACGCGCTTGAGCTCGTCGTCGTAGCGTAGCTCGACATAGCCCGACATCGGGAAGTCCTTGCGCAGCGGGTGCCCGTGGAAGCCGTAGTCGGTCAGGATGCGGCGCAGATCCGGGTGCCCTTCGAAGAACACGCCGTACATGTCGAAGGTCTCGCGCTCGTACCAGTTGGCCACCGGGAACACGTCAACGGCGCTCGGCACCGGGGTGTCCTCGTCGGTCTGGACCTTGAAGCGGACCCGCATGTTCTTGGTCATCGACAGCAGGTGATAGACCACGTCGAAGCGCAACGGGCGCTCCGGATAGTCCACGCCCGACAGGTCGATCAGCTCCTGGAAGCCGAACTTGTCGCGCAACAGGGTCAGGGCCTGCAGCGCCCGGTTCGCCGGGCCTGTCAGGGTCAGTTCGCCGAACGCGACCGAAGCGCCGGCGATGGCGCCGGCGCTGTCCGCCACGGCCTGCTGGCCGAGCGCGGCCAGGGCGTCATTGGAATGCGGCCAGCTCATCGCTCGATCGTCCCCGTGCGACGGATCTTCTTCTGCAGCTGCAGCACGCCGTAGACCAGGGCCTCGGCGGTGGGCGGGCAGCCGGGCACATAGATGTCGACCGGAACGATCCGGTCGCAGCCGCGCACGACAGAATAGGAGAAGTAGTAGTAGCCGCCGCCGTTGGCGCAGGAACCCATGGAGATGACGTAGCGGGGCTCCGGCATCTGGTCGTAGACCTTGCGCAGGGCCGGAGCCATCTTGTTGCACAGGGTGCCGGCGACGATCATCACGTCCGACTGGCGCGGGCTGGCGCGCGGCGCGAAGCCGTAACGCTCCAGGTCGTAGCGCGGCATCGAGGCCTGCATCATCTCGACGGCGCAGCACGCCAGGCCGAAGGTCATCCACATCAGCGAGCCGGTGCGGGCCCAGGTGATCAGGTCGTCCGCGGCGGCGGTGATGAAGCCCTTGTCGGCGAGCTGTTGCGAGACGCCGTCAAAGAACGGGTCGTGCAGCTTGGGGTCATACCCCTCGACGGTCGAGCGACCGGCGGAGCCGGCGGGAACGATCACTCCCATTCGAGCGCGCCCTTCTTCCATTCATAGATGAAGCCGACGGTCAGGACGCCCAGGAAGGTCATCATCGACCAGAACGAAAACTGCGCCACTTCCGGCGGCAGCTTCATGAGCGAGACCGCCCACGGGAACAGGAAGGCGACTTCCAGGTCGAAGATGATGAACAGGATCGAGACCAGATAGAACCGGACGTCGAACTTCATCCGCGCATCGTCGAAGGCGTTGAACCCGCATTCGTAGCTGGAGAGCTTTTCCGGGTCCGGCGCGTTGGGCGCCAAGAGGGTCGAGGCCAGGAGGAAAACCAGGCCGAGGACGCTCGAGATCCCCAGGAAGATCACGATCGGGAGGTACTGCAGGAGAAAGGCGTTCATGGAATCCTCGAAGGAGTCGCGGCCCTTCTAGACCACCATGACCGCAGGTTCAAACAGGCGTGTCACAGGGTCGCGCCGGAAATTTCATCCAGGCCTGAAACGCACCCCGTCTTGGGGTCATGGGCCAGCTATCCCCAGGAAAAGGACGTCTTCTGAAAAAGTCGCAACTCGGGCGTTGACACGATTCCGAGCCCGCCCTATCAGACGCCCCTCGCGGCGACGCGACGCAGAGATGCGGATGTAGCTCAGTTGGTTAGAGCGCCGGCCTGTCACGCCGGAGGTCGCGGGTTCGAGCCCCGTCATTCGCGCCACTCTCTGAAATGGCACAGGAAAAAGCGCCCCTTCCGGGGCGCTTTTCTTTTGCGCGCGGCCAATCAGCCGACGATGCGGACCGGCAGGGTCTCGTAGCCCTTCACGAAGGACGAGCGCACGCGGGTCGGTTCACCCAGCACCTCGATCTTCGACCAGCGCTTCAGGATCTCCTCCCACACGATCTTCAGCTGCAGTTCGGCCAGGCGGTTGCCCACGCAGCGGTGGATGCCGAAGCCGAAGGACATGTGCTGGCGGGGTCGCTCGCGGTCGATGATGAAGCGGTCGGGCTGGTCGATCACGCTCTCGTCGCGATTGCCCGAGACGTACCACATGACCACCTTGTCGCCCTTCTTGATGGTCTGGCCGCCGAATTCGATGTCTTCGACGGCTGTGCGGCGCATGTGCGCCAGCGGGGTCTGCCAGCGGATGATCTCCGGCACCATGGACTCGACCAAGTCCGGGTTGGCCCGCAGCTTGTCGTACTCGGCCGGGTTCTGGTTCAGGGCCAAGAGGCCGCCGGTGAGCGAGTTGCGGGTGGTGTCGTTGCCGCCAACGATCAGCAGGATGATGTTCCCCAGGAACTCGTCCGGGGTCATGTTCCGCGTGGCCTCGCCATGGGCCAGCATGGAGATCAGGTCGCTGCGCGGCGGCTCATTGACCCGCTCGTTCCACAGCTTGGTGAACCAGGCCAGGCAGTCCATCAGCTCGGCCTGACGTTGCTCCTCGGTCTCCACAATGGCGCCGGGCATCGGCATGGTGGTGGCCACGTCCGACCAGCGGGTCAGGCGGCGGCGCTCCTCGAAGGGGAAGTCGAACAGGGTCGCCAGCATCTGGGTGGTCAGCTCGATGGACACCCGGTCCACCCAGTTGAATTCCTCGCCGATCGGCAGGCTGTCCAGGATGCGCCCGGCCCGCTCGCGGATGATCGGCTCCATCACCTTCAGGTTATGCGGCGAGACGATGGGGCTGACGGTCTTGCGCTGCACGTCGTGCTTGGGCGGATCCATGGCGATGAAGCTGGGCCGGCGCAGGTCGGGCCGGGCGTCGCGGATGGTGATGCCGCCGAGGGCCGCCTCGGACGAGAAGACCTGGTGGTTGGTGTCCACCGCCATGATGTCGTTGTAGCGGGTGATCGACCAATAGGGTCCGAACTCACTGTCCCGGCACCAGTGGACCGGGGCCTCCTTCCTCAGCCGCTCGAAATAGGGCCAGTGAGAATCGGTCCGGAACAGCTCCGGATCCCCGGGGTTCAGATCCTCGATGGGCAGGCTCCAGGCGCGGGCGCGCGCCTCGTCGGCGAGCTTCATGGCTCCGTCCGCCATTGCTTCCTCCCTTGTCCGGGCATGCCGCCCTGTCATTGAGAGGATGAAACGCCGGTTCCCGGGCCGGGGCAATGCCTCCGAACTTAGTTTGGATTGGCCGCCTGGGCCCGGGCGATGGCGTCGGCCAGGTCTCCGGGCAGGTCGCGCCCCGAGGCGGCGAGGTTCTGCGTCAGGTGCCCCATCCGCGTCGTACCCGTCACCGCGCAGGCGACGTCCGGGTTCGACAGCACCCAGGCCAGCGCCGCCTGGGCGCCGCTGATGTCGGTTCGGCCGTGCAGGAAACCGAAGCGCGCGCCGTCGAGCACCTCCCGGCGATGATTCTTCAGGGCTCGCAGGGCGTACCAGACATCCCGAGGGCGGCGCAGTTTCAGCACCTGGCCGCCGGTGTGGCCCATGGCCAGCGGCATGCCGGCCAGGACCCCCTTCCCCGCCGCCGCCGCGCGAGCGATGAGCGGGCCGCGTTCAGGGCGCAGCACATTGTAGTCGACCATCACCACGTCGATCTCGGCCAGGCGGATGGCGTGGTCGATGACCGCGGGATCGAAGCTGTTCACCCCCACGGCGCGGGCCAGCCCCTGGGCCTTCAGGTCCGCCAGGGTGTCCAGCATTTCGGCGTCGAGTTCGGCGGCCGCTGGTCCGTGCAGCTGCAGCAGCCCCACCTGGGACACGTCCAACCGCTCCAGGCTGCGCGACAGGCTCGCACGGATGGCGGCGGGGCGCATGTCGCGCCGAATGCGGCCGGCCTCGAAGCGCGTGCCGGCCTTGGTGGCGATCACCAGGCGGGAGGCGTCAACGCCCTTCAGCGCCCGCCCCAGGCGCGGCTCGGCGTTTCCCCCCGAATAGGCCGCGCCGGTGTCGAAGAAGGTCACGCCCCCCTCCACCGCCGCCTCGACCAGGGCGATAGCCTCGCGCTCCGGGAAGGCCTTCTGGCCCCACCAGCTGGCGCAGCCGAAGCCGATCTCGGAGACGGTCAGGCCGGTACGGCCGAGGGCACGATAGCGCATGGCCTGGGGTCGCCAGAGAGGGGGATGGTGGGCGGCGAGGGGTTCGAACCCCCGACCCCCTGGGTGTAAACCAGGTGCTCTGACCAGCTGAGCTAGCCGCCCGCAATCCGAAGGGCGCCCTACATAGCCGGGGCGCCCGGCAACGAAAAGGGCGGCCGCCAGCCCGGCGACCGCCCTTTCCTCATGTATCGACTTTGCGTCGAGCGACCTTAGTTCAGGGCGCTCTTCAGGCCTTCACCCACGCGGAAGCGCGCGGTGTTGGACGCAGGACGGCTGACAGTTTCGCCGGTGCGCGGATTACGAGCGGTGCCCGCGGCGCGCTTCACCGGAACGAAGCTGCCGAAGCCGACGAGACGGACTTCGTCCCCCGCCTTCAGCGACGCCGTGACGGAATCGATGAACGCCTCGAGAGCGTCTTTCGCCTGCGCCTTGTTGAGGCCCGCCTTGTCGGCGATCGCCGTGACGAGTTCGGCCTTGGTCATTTGTTGTCTCTCCCAGCCCGTTATGTCTCCGCGAACCGCTCGCGGTTTTTCGCGAGGCTGCTTCGCGTGGCGGCGATTATGGCGACCTAGCGTCAGGCGTCAAACGAAGGCGGCGCAGGAATCCCCTGCGCCGCCAAGAAAAATGCCGAATTCGCGCCCTTTAGTGGGTAATCACACTCTCAACGTCGCCCTCATCCCCGGCGACGGCCACCGCAGGGGTCTCCGGCGGGGTCCATTCGATCGGCGTGAGCGGTTGGGTGAGCGCGCGAGTCAGCACCTCATCCATGGTCGAAACCGCGATGATCTCCAGCCCGGTCTTCACGCTGTCCGGGATGTCCTCCAGGTCCTTGACGTTCTCCTGCGGGATCAGGACGGTCTTCACCCCCGAGCGCAGCGCCGCCAGCAGCTTCTCCTTCAGGCCGCCGATGGCGGTCACGCGGCCCCGCAGGGTGACCTCGCCGGTCATGGCGATGTCCTTGCGGATCGGGATGCCGGTCAGCACGGAGACGATGGCCGTGGCCATGGCCGCGCCGGCGGACGGGCCGTCCTTGGGCGTGGCGCCGTCCGGCACGTGGATATGGACATCGGTCTTGTCGAACAGCGGCGGCTCGATGCCGAAGCGTGTCGCCCGGCTGCGCACGAAGCTGTTCGCCGCCGAGATGGATTCTTTCATCACGTCCTTCAGGTTGCCCGTGATGGACATGCGGCCCTTGCCCGGCATCTTGACCGCCTCGATGGTCAGGATGTCGCCGCCGAACTCGGTGTAGGCCAGGCCGGTGATGATCCCGACCTGGTCTTCCGCGTCAGTCTCGCCGTAGCGGTACTTCTTGACGCCCGAGTACTTGGCCAGACGGGCCTCATCGACAGTGATCGACTTGACCTTCTCGCGGCCGAGATCGCGGACCGTCTTGCGCGCCAGGTTGCCCAGTTCCCGCTCCAGCGACCGCACGCCGGCTTCGCGGGTGTAGTAGCGGATCAGGTCGCGGATGGTGCTCTCCGGCACCACGAACTCCTCGGCGTTCAGGCCGTGGTCCTTGGTCAGCTTGGGCAGCACGTGCCGCTTGGCGATCTCGACCTTTTCATCCTCGGTGTAGCCGGGGATGCGGATGATCTCCATGCGGTCCAGCAGGGGCTGGGGCATGTTCAGGCTGTTGGCCGTGGTGACGAACATCACCGGCGACAGGTCGTAGTCGACCTCAAGATAGTGGTCGCCGAACGTCGAGTTCTGCGCCGGATCCAGCACTTCCAGCAGGGCCGAGGACGGGTCGCCGCGATAGTCGCTGCCCATCTTGTCGATCTCGTCCAGCAGGAAGAAGGCGTTGGTCGACTTTGCCTTCTTCATCGACTGGATGATCTTGCCCGGCATGGAGCCGATATAGGTCCGGCGGTGGCCACGGATCTCAGCCTCGTCGCGCACGCCGCCCAGCGAGACGCGCACGAACTCGCGGCCCGTGGCTTCAGCGATGGACTTGCCCAGCGAGGTCTTGCCGACGCCCGGAGGGCCGACGAGGCACAGGATCGGTCCTTTCAGCGAACCGGTCCGGGCCTGGACGGCCAGGTATTCCAGGATCCGCTCCTTGACCTTCTCCAGGCCGTAGTGGTCGGCGTCGAGCACCTTCTCGGCCTTGTCCAGGTCGATGGCCTTGGTCTTGGCCTTGCCCCACGGGATCGACAGCAGCCAGTCGAGATAGTTCCGCACGACGGTGGATTCCGCCGACATCGGGCTCATGTTCCGCAGCTTCTTCAGCTCGGACTCGGCCTTGGTGCGGGCTTCCTTGGACAGCTTGGTCTTCTTGATCCGCTTCTCGAGCTCGAGCAGTTCGTCGCGCTGATCGTCCTGCTCGCCAAGCTCGCGCTGGATCGCCTTCATCTGCTCGTTCAGATAGTACTCGCGCTGCGTCTTCTCCATCTGACGCTTCACGCGGTTCCGGATCTTCTTCTCGGTCTGCATCACCGAGATCTCGCCCTCCATCAGGGCGTAGACCTTCTCCAGGCGCTTCACGACGTTGAAGATTTCCAGCAGCGCCTGCTTGTCGCCGATCTTCACCGACAGGTGGCTGGCGATGCGGTCGGCCAGCTCGCCAGGGCTTTCGACCTGGGGCATGGAGGCCAGGGCCTCCGGCGGCACCTTCTTGTTCAACTTCACATAGTTTTCGAACTGCTCGACCACGGCCCGCGACAGGGCTTCGGCCTCGGCCGAGCCGGCGCCGTCCTCGGTCACGAAGGCCATCTCGGCCTCGTAGAACTCTTCCTGGTCGGTGAAGCGCGCGATACCGGCGCGCGCCTTGCCTTCGACCAGCACCTTCACGGTGCCGTCGGGCAGCTTCAGCAGTTGCAGGACTGTGGCCACGACGCCGACCTCATAGATGGCGTCCGGCGCCGGGTCGTCGTCGTCCTTGTCCTTCTGGGTGGCCAGCAGGATCTGCTTGCCGGGGGTCTTCATCGCCTCTTCGAGCGCGCGCACCGACTTCTCGCGGCCCACGAACAGCGGCACCGGCTGGTGCGGGAACACCACGATGTCCCGCAGGGGCAGGATCGGCAGGATCAAAGCTTCGGTCATGTCGTCATCAACTCCTGGCCGGGCCCCCTCATCAAGCGAAGCGCGACCTAAATCCGGACCGCGGTCACGCCAGACGATGCGTCTGAGTCGGACGGCCCGTCCGCCACGGGGGCGGTGTCTCAAGGTCTTTTATGTGGACGCTTTGCGCGCCTATTCAAGTTGGGTCGCCCGACACCCTACCCCCGGCTCGCGCGACGAGCGCCCTGCCCCGGCGCCGCAGCGCCCAGACGCCGCAGGTCGAGAGGCCGCAGGTCCAGAGACGAAAAGACCCCGCGGATCGCTCCGCGGGGCCACATCTCGTCAGGCCTCAGCTTCAGGCCGCGCCGCCCTTGTCGCGACGCTCGGCGTAGATGATCAGCGGCTGAGCGCGGCCCTCGACCACCTCGGCGTTGACCACCACTTCTTCGACGCCGTCATAGGTCGGCAGCTCGTACATGGTGTCGAGCAGGATGCCTTCCAGGATCGAGCGCAGGCCGCGGGCGCCGGTCTTACGCTGGATGGCCTTGCTGGCCACGGCGCGCAGGGCGTCGTCGGTGAAGGTCAGGCCGACATTCTCCATGTCGAACAGACGCTGGTACTGCTTCACGAAGGCGTTCTTCGGCTCGGTGAGGATCTTCACCAGGGCCGCGACGTCCAGGTCGTCCAGGGTGGCGATCACCGGCAGACGGCCGATGAATTCCGGGATCAGGCCGAAGCGCTGCAGGTCGTCGGGCTCCACCTGGCGGAACACTTCGCCGGTGCGGCGCTCGTCCGGGTCCGAGACCTTGGCGCCGAAGCCGATCGAGGTGCCCTGACCGCGGGCGGAGATGATCTTCTCCAGGCCAGCGAAGGCGCCGCCGCAGATGAACAGGATGTTGGTGGTGTCGACCTGCAGGAATTCCTGCTGGGGATGCTTGCGCCCGCCCTGCGGCGGCACGGAGGCGACAGTGCCTTCCATGATCTTCAGCAGGGCCTGCTGCACGCCTTCGCCCGACACGTCGCGGGTGATGGACGGGTTGTCGGACTTGCGGCTGATCTTGTCGACTTCGTCGATGTAGACGATGCCGCGCTGGGCGCGTTCGACATTGTAGTCGGCGGCTTGCAGCAGCTTCAGGATGATGTTTTCGACGTCTTCGCCGACATAACCGGCTTCGGTCAGGGTCGTGGCGTCGGCGACGGTGAACGGCACGTCGATGATTCGCGCCAGGGTCTGGGCCAGCAAGGTCTTGCCGGTGCCGGTCGGGCCGATCAGCAGGATGTTCGCCTTGCCCAGCTCGACGTCGTTATTCTTCGTCGCGTGGTTCAGGCGCTTGTAGTGATTGTGGACCGCGACCGAGAGGACCTTCTTGGCGTGATCTTGCCCGATCACGTAATCGTCCAGGACCTCCCGAATTTCCTTCGGAGTGGGCACGCCGTCCTTGGATTTCACGAAGGAGATCTTGTGCTCCTCGCGAATGATATCCATGCACAGCTCCACGCATTCATCACAGATGAACACGGTTGGGCCCGCAATCAGCTTGCGAACCTCGTGCTGGCTCTTGCCGCAGAAAGAGCAATACAGGGTGCTCTTGGAATCTCCGCTCGCGGCCTTGGTCATGATCGTGTCTCACTCTTCCGACGGGCGCGACCGGGGGGTCGAACCGTCTCTCCAGGAGGCGTTGCCTGACGCCATCAATGCAGGATACGCGCCGTGGGTTGTCTAATCCTTGACATTCCCTGATCCGGGCCGGGTTCACAAGCCTTTGGCGCGGTTCAGCGGCATTTGGCACCGGGCCGCCTGATGACGGGTATGTCCGAATCCCTAGATGGGTGTGACCCGAAACGGGACAAGGGCGCATTCTATCGGGGGACGCCGCCGCGGATCGCGCCGACGCGCCTGGGGCGAGTCTGGTTGACGGGCCTGCGACGATACGCGCGCTAAGGGGCGAGATGAGACGCGAGAAGAAGCTGAAGGGCCATGCGGGCCGGCCGTCCGAGTTCCTCGATGACCAGATCGAGGACGCCGGCATCGTCGCCTTCGACTTCGACGGCACCATCACCGTGCGTGACAGCTTCACCGAGTTCCTGAAATGGCGGGCCGGGCGCGCGCGCTACGCCCTGGGCATGGTGCGGCTGGCTCCGGCCGCGATCGCCTATCTGTTTCACCGCAACCGTGGGCGAATCAAGGCGGCGGCGTCCCGTGAGTTCCTGTCTGGCGCGACCCGCGCAGAACTCGAGGCCCAGGCCAAGACCTTCGCCGAGGAACTGGCCCCCACCCTGCTGCGCGGCGACGCCCTGCAGGCCTGGAAGCGCTGGCGCACGCGCCGGGCAAAGCTGGTGATTGTCACCGCCTCCCCCGATGTCGTGGTCGCCCCCTTCGCGCGCGGCCTAGGCGCCGACGTCCTGATCGCCACGGAACTGGCCTTTGATCTGAACGACCGCGCCACCGGCGGCTTCGCCACGCCGAATTGCCGTGGGCCGGAAAAGGTCCGGCGGCTCAAGGCCATGTTCGGCGACGACCTGATGCTGAAGGCGGCCTATGGCGACACCAGCGGCGACCGCGAGATGCTGAGGATCGCCGACCACCGCGGCTACCGCGTCTTCAAGTCGCGGCCCTGACGTGGCCCGCCTACGGTTCAGGGTCGAGAAGCTGATCCGCGACCACCTGCCGCAGATCATGCGCGACCAGGGCCTCTCCGTGTTCGAACGCCAGCTGTCGGATGCGGACTTCGACGCCGCCCTGCGCGCCAAGCTGGCCGAGGAAGCCGCCGAGGTCGCCGCCTCCAAGGACCGCGAGGACCTGGCCTGGGAGTTGGCCGACCTGAGCGAGGTGATCCAGGCCCTGGCGAACCTGCACGGCCTGACCCGCGAAGATATTGAGACCCGACGCATCGCCAAGCGCGCCGAGCGCGGCGGCTTCGACCAGCGCATCTACAACGCCGCGGTCGAGGCCGATGAAGGTTTGCCCGCCGCCGACTACTATCTGGCCCGCCCCGATCAGTATCCTCGCCAGCCATGAAGCACGCCGGTCCCGCCGCCCTCGACGCCCTGGAGCCTCTATTGGCGCGGCTGCGGACCCTGCCCGGCCTCAAGGAAAAGAGCCGGGGGATCTTCTATCTGAAGTCCAAGGCCTTCCTGCATTTTCACGAGGATCCGGCCGGCCTGTTCGCCGACCTGCGCGAGGACAGCGACTTCACCCGCTACGAGGTCACCAGCTCTGAGGGGCAGGAAGCCCTGTTCGCCGCTACCCTGCGCCGGCTGAGCTAGGCCTGGCGCTCCAGGGCTCCAAGGTCCCGACCACCGACCAGGCGAGGTCATCGCGGATCGCCGCCAGGACGCCGGCCGAAATCTCGGCCTGGGTGTTCCATCGCGCGCCCTGCCCTGTCAGCCGGAAGCCCAGGACCACCTGACGCAGCCGGCAGGTTTCCAGCCCTTCAGCCACAGCGGCGGCGCGCGCCAAGCGGTCGGGGTGATCCGGATCGCCCACAGCGCTGCCCAGCACCTGGATCAGCCGCCCGGGTCGCCCCGGCGCGCCCACAGCCTCAGCGAGCCGCCTGGGCGCGGCGATCTTCAAGGTCCGGAACCAGGCCACGGCCAGATCGACAGGACCGGAGGCGGCGACGGCCCGGTCCAGGGCGGCGGCGAAGGCCTCATCATCCATGTAGTCGGCGTCATAGCCAGTCACGCCCGGCCGCCCGGCTTGCGACGCCTGGCGTGACAAAAGCGAAAGGCGCCCACCCTCCCGGGCGAGCGCCTCCACCATATCCGACAGCATGCCGGTTCCGCCCACCACCAGGATGTGCGGCCCCATCTATGATCAGTCGTCGGCGCGCTTCTCGATGACCTGGTCGACCAGGCCCCAGGCCTTGGCTTCTTCCGGGGTCATGAAGGTGTCCTGGTCGAGCTTTTCCTCGACCTCTTCATAGGTGCGGCCGGTGTGACGGGCGTAGATCTCGTTCAGACGGCGCTTGGTCTTGATGATGTCCTCGGCGTGACGCTCGATGTCCGAGGCCTTGCCCGAGTAACCGCCCGAGGGCTGGTGCACCATGATGCGCGCATTCGGCAGGGAGATCCGCTGGCCGGGCTCGCCGGCCATCAGCAGGAAGGAGCCCATCGAGGCGGCCATGCCCATGCACAGGGTCACGACCGGGCACTTCACGTACTGCATGGTGTCGTAGATCGCGAGACCAGAGGTCACCACCCCGCCAGGCGAGTTGATGTACATCTGGATCTCCTTCTTCGGGTTCTCCGCTTCCAGGTACAGCAGCTGGGCGCAGATCAGCGCCGACATGCCGTCCTCGACGGGACCGTTCAGGAAGATCACCCGCTCCTTGAGCAGGCGCGAGAAGATGTCGAAGGCGCGCTCGCCGCGGCTGGTCTGCTCCACAACCATGGGCACGAGGTTCAGCGCGGTGATTTGCGGGTCACGCATGGAAAGGAAGCCCTTCATCGAATTTGGGCGACCCGAGAACGGAGTCGCGACTGTCCCTCCCGATATCGCGTGCGGAGGGGCGGGTTGCAAGGTGACCTATAGTCCTAAAGAAAATCCCTCCCCGTCGCCGGGGAGGGATCACTTATCTCCAGGGCGCCGCCGAAGCGGCCCCGGTCAGCCTTAGGCGCCGTAGCCGGCCGGCATGTCGTCTTCCTTCATCAGGTCTTCCTTGGAGACCTTCTCGTCGGAGACCTGGGCCTGGCCGAGGATCAGGTCGACGACCTTGTCCTCGAAGATCGGCGCGCGCAGCTGGGCCTGGGCCTGGGCGTTCTGGCGGAAGAAGTCGAAGATCTGCTGGGCTTGCGGGCCATAGCGCATGGCTTCGGCGCGCATGGCCTCGGCCAGCTCCTGGTCGGTCACCTGCACCTGGTTCACGCGGCCGATCTCGGCCAGCACCAGGCCCAGGCGCACGCGGCGCTCGGCGATCTTGCGGTATTCGGTCTGCAGGGTTTCGTCCGACTTCTCGGCGTCTTCCGGCGGCAGGCTGCCGGCTTCCTTGTCCTGCTGGACCTGGGCCCAGATCTGGCCGAACTCGGCCTCGACCATCTTGGGCGGCAGCGGGAAGTCGTGCTTTTCGTCCAGGACGTCCAGCAGGGCGCGCTTCAGCTTGAAGCGCGAGGCGCCGGCGTACTGGCTTTCCAGGTTGGCCTTGAGCAGCTCCTTCAGCTTGTCCAGGCCTTCCAAGCCCAGGCGTTGGGCCAGCTCGTCATTGGCTTCGGAATCGACCGGAGCCTTCACTTCCTTGACGGTCGTGGTGAACTCGGCGGCCTTACCGGCCAGGTGAGCGGCCTGGTACTGCTCGGGGAAGCTGACCTTCACCAGCACTTCGTCGCCCGGCTTGGCGCCGACCAGCTGCTCTTCAAAGCCAGGGATGAACTGGCCGGACCCCAGCACCAGCTCGGTGTCGGTGGCCGAGCCGCCTTCGAAGGCTTCACCGTCCACGCGGCCGACGAAGTCGATGACGACCATGTCGCCGTCCTTGGCCTTGGTCGACTTGCCCTTACGGGGCTCGTAGGTGCGGTTCTGCTTGGCCAGTTCGGCGACGGCCTCGTCGACTTCGGCGTCGGAGGGCTCGTAGACCGGACGGGTCAGGGAGACCTTGCTCATATCGGCCGGTTCGAATTCCGGCATGATCTCGACGGCCAGTTCGAACGACAGGTCGGCCTTGCCGTCCACCACCGCCTGGATGTCGCCTTCCGGCTTCAGATCCGGATCGCCGGCCGGGCGGATATTGTTGTCTTCGAAGACCTTCTGGGTGGTCTCGTTGATGGCCTGCTCGACCACTTCGCTCATCAGCGACTTGCCGAACATGCGCTTGACGTGGGCCGGCGGCACCTTGCCAGGACGGAAGCCCTTGATGCTGAGAGTCGGCGTGATCTCGGCGATCCGCGCCTCCAGACGTTCGGTCAGGTCCGCGAGCGGGACAGTCACGCCATAGACGCGGCTCAGGCCTTCGCCAGACTTTTCAACGATCTGCATCGACATTCTTGGATTTCCCGGACCCGGCGGCTACGCGCCGTCTCGACGTCCGCCTTCGGCTGAAAAAGGTGAGCGCCGCCAGGGGTCTGGCGGCGAGCGGGCGCTCTTATGTCATGCACCCCGCGCCGGGCCAAGCCCCAAGCCGCAAAGACCAGCGCCCTTGAGCGGCTGGTTGGTGCGGGCGAGAGGACTCGAACCTCCACGCCTCGCGGCGCTGGAACCTAAATCCAGTGCGTCTACCAGTTCCGCCACGCCCGCACTTGCGCCCCGCATCGGCTGAACCAGCGCTCGCGTCAAGAGGCGCTTCAGCCCCGGGCGGCGTCGTACAGTCGGCGCAGGATCGCCGGGGCCAGGCCCGGCAGGTCCTCTGCGATCAGGCCTGGGCCGTGCAGGTCGGCGGCCTCGGAGTGAATCCAGGTGGCGGCGCAGGCGGCGTCGAAACTGTCCATGCCCTGGGCGATCAGCGAGGCGATGAAGCCCGCCAGCACATCGCCCGAGCCGGCGGTGGCGAGCCAGGGCGAACCGTTGGAGGCGACGGCGGCGCGACCGTCCGGCGCGGCGACCACGGTGTCCGGCCCCTTCAAGAGGACGATGGCGTCCGCCTTGGCGGCCGCACGCCGCGCGGCGGTGATCCGTTCGGGCGAGGCCTTCAACAGCCCAGGGAACAGCCGCTCGAACTCGCCGGGGTGCGGGGTCAGCACATCGTCCACATCGAGCACCGAGAACAGCTCCTCGGGATCGTCCTTGAAGATGGTGATGGCGTCGGCGTCGATCACCAGGGCCGCGCCAGTGCGGGCCAGGGCCAGCACATTCAAGAGGGTGCTCTCGGTGACCCCCGCGGCGGGCCCGATGACCGCGGCGTCGACCTCCGCCGCCAGCTGTTCCAGCTCCGCCTCGGTCTCGAAGGGCCTGAGCATCACCGCTTCAAGGTGAGCGGCGTTGACCCGCAGCGCATCCGGCGGCGACAGGATGGTGACCAGTCCCGCGCCCAGACGTAGCCCCGCGCGGGCGGAAAGCCGCGCCGCGCCGGTGTTCCAGGCGTCCCCGCTGACCACCACCATGCGGCCGCGGGCATGCTTGTGCGACTGAGCGGACGGCCAGGGAAACGCCGACAGCCAGGCGTCGGGCGCATTCTCCACCAGCCCGCCGCCGGGAGCCGTGAGGCCGATATCGGCCACCACCACCTCGCCGCAACGGCTCTGGCCCGGTTCCAGCACATGGGCCGGCTTCTTGGCGTGGAAGGTGACGGTCAGGCCGGCCCAGAAGGCCGCGTCACCCAGGGGCTTTCCTGTGTCCCCGGCCAGGCCGCTGGGGACATCGATGGCCACGACCTGGAGCGGACGCGCCTCCGAACTGCGCGCCAGTCGGGCGGCCTCGCCCTCCAGAGGCCGGCTGAGACCCGCCCCGAACAGAGCGTCCACCACCAGGTCCGCCGCGCGCTCCGACAGGCCAAGCCCGAAGGTCTCCCCGGCCCAGCGGCCGGCGGCGTCCTTCGCATCTTCGGTCACCGGCGGATCCGAGCGCTCCACCCATACCGACCAGCCCCGCTCGGCCAACACCTGGGCGCAGACATAGCCGTCGCCGCCGTTGTTGCCCGGACCGCACAGCACGGCGGTCGGCCGGGGGGAAAACCGCTCGCAGATCGCGTCCGCGACAGCGAGGCCCGCGCGGCGCATCAGCTCCGTCCCGGGCGTCCCGGCCGCGATGGCGGCGCGGTCGGCGGCGGACATTTCAGCGACAGTGAAGATCGGACGAGGGGCCACGCAGACTCCGGATCGAAACTTAGAGGACGCCCGTCTGGGCTTCGCGACCGGCCTGGACCAGGCTCAGCCCCTGCCCGTCCGTCTCCAGGACGCTGACCGAGGCGTGATCCGGTCGGAACACCAGCACCCTGGGATCGTCCTGCAGCACTGACATGACAGCATTGATGGCGACGTAGTGGCTGAACACCGCGGTCCCGGCCCGCGCGGTCAGGGACGCCGCGACCTGGCGACGCCAGGCTTCATAGTCCAGGTCGCCCTGCACATCGGCCCAGCGCCCCTGGAACACCTCCCGCAGCCACGCGGGACGCGCCTCCTGGGACAGGTTCGCCGGGGTCGGGATCTCGCCGACCGAGGCGTCGATCTCGATCTCGACGCCCAGGGCGGCGGCGGTGGGCATGGCGGTCTCACGGCAACGGCGCAGGGGCGAGCTGACCACGCGGGTCGGCCTCTCGGCTTCCGGCAAGGACAGAAGGAAATCCCGGGCCGCCTCGGCCTGGGCCTGGCCCTGGGCGTCGAGGCCCGGATCATCGTCAGCCTCGCCCCAAACGGCGGCGGGCTTGCCATGGCGGATCAGATAGAGGCGCGACATCATTACTTCTCGTGCGGGCTCATGAAGAGGCCGCGACAATTCCCCGCCGCGCCCGTCAGGTCCACCCCCGCGCAGGTCTTTGCGCACAGGCTTGGCCATAATGCCGACAGGCCTCGGCGGTTGCATGACAGAGGTCAATGTCGCGGCGTCCATCTCCGCCGCAATCTTCAGCAGCCGCGGTCTCCCGCCGCGGCGGCGCGATTGAGACCGATTCACAGGATTGAGCGGGATGAGCGGCATTTCCGGGCGCAGCGGGCACGTAACACCACGCTGTGACACCCGTGGCGCGGCATATGGCCGACCCGAAACGGGCCTGGAGCGCGTTTTCCTGCATGATCACATCTTGGGCGCCGACTGCACATGTTTTAGACAAACGCAGATTCCCGGTCACCGGCGCTCGGCTGGCCGCGGACTCCCTCTTGTCCCGGGGAGCGGGAGCGTGCTCGTAGCCCTCACACGCGGGGCGACCTCCGCCAGTAACCAAGTCGGGCCATGAAGAAGATCGAAGCCATCATTAAGCCCTTCAAGCTCGACGAGGTGAAGGAGGCCCTGCAGGATCTGGGCGTCCAGGGCATGACCGTCATCGAGGCCAAGGGCTATGGCCGCCAGAAGGGCCACACCGAGCTCTATCGTGGCGCCGAGTACGTGGTCGACTTCCTGCCCAAGATCAAAATCGAAGTGGTGGTGGCCGACGACCAGTTGGACCCCGCCCTTGAAGCGATTGTCGGCGCGGCGCGCACCGGGCGCATCGGTGACGGCAAGATCTTCGTGTCTGAGATCCTCGACGTGCTGCGTATTCGCACGGGCGAGACGGGAGCGGCCGCCGTCTAAGGCCGTCGAGCATTCGAGATTAGGTTCTACCTGAAGGGGATACTTCTATGGCTACCGCCAAGGACATTCTGAACGAAATCAAGGAAAAGGACGTCAAGTACGTCGACGTGCGCTTCACCGACATGCGCGGGAAGATGCAGCACGTGACCTTCGACATCGACCTGGTCGATGACGACTTCCTGAACGACGGCACCATGTTCGACGGTTCGTCGATCGCGGGCTGGAAGGCCATCAACGAGTCCGACATGAAGCTGCGGCCGGACCTGAACTCGGCCTATATCGACCCCTTCTACCAGCAGACCACCCTGTGCCTGTTCTGCGACGTGCTGAACCCCGACACCGGCACCCCCTACAACCGCGACCCGCGTTCGATCGCCAAGGCCGCCCTGAACTACGTGAAGTCGGCCGGCGTGGGCGACACCGTGTTCTTCGGCCCTGAAGCCGAGTTCTTCATCTTCGACGACGTGCGCTGGTCCACCTCGCCGCACAACACCGGCTACTCCTACGACTCCACCGAGCTGCCGGCGAACACCGGCAAGGCCTATCCGGAAGGCAACATGGGCCACCGGCCCGGCCCGAAGGGCGGCTACTTCCCGGTGAACCCGGTCGACTCCTGCCAGGACCTGCGCGGCGAAATGCTGGCGGTCATGGGCGAGCTCGGCATGCAGCCGGAAAAGCACCACCACGAAGTGGCCCCGGCCCAGCACGAACTCGGCCTGAAGTTCGCCGACCTGCTGACCATGGCCGACCGGATGCAGCTGTATAAGTACGTCATCCACAACGTCGCCGCGGCTTACGGCAAGACCGCCACCTTCATGGCCAAGCCGATGTTCGCCGACAACGGCTCAGGCATGCACGTGCACCAGTCGATCTGGAAGGACGGCAAGCCGATGTTCGCGGGCGACAAGTACGCCGGCCTGTCGCAGGTTTGCCTGTGGTACATCGGCGGCATCATCAAGCACGCCAAGGCCATCAACGCCTTCTCGAACTCGACCACCAACAGCTACAAGCGCCTGGTGCCCGGCTACGAAGCCCCGGTGAAGCTGGCCTACTCGGCCCGCAACCGCTCGGCCTCCATCCGGATCCCGCACGTCGACAGCCCGAAGGCCAAGCGGATCGAAGCCCGCTTCCCCGACCCGATGGGCAACCCCTACCTGACCTTCGTGGCCCTGCTGATGGCCGGCCTCGACGGCGTGATCAACCAGATCGACCCGGGCGCGCCCCAGGACAAGAACCTCTACGACCTGCCGCCCCGCGAGCAGAAGAAGGTTCCGGAAGTCTGCGGCTCGCTGCGTGAAGCTCTGGAAAACCTCGACAAGGACCGCGCCTTCCTGAAGGCCGGCGGCGTCATGGACGACGACTTCATCGACGCTTACATCGAGCTGAAGATGGAAGAAGTGATGCGGCTGCAACTGCACCCGCACCCGGTCGAATTCGACATGTACTACTCCTGCTAAGCCCGAAGGCTTAGGCAGAAACATGAAGGGCCGCGGATCACTCCGCGGCCCTTTTCATATCTGGCGCCCAGCCCCGGGCATGACCTAGCTCCAGACATGACAGAGCCCGCCGCGCCAGTCGGCGGGCGGGCTCTGCGAAACCTGTATTGGCGGCTCAGAGCTTCTGGGCGATCCACCAGTAGATGACGAAGGCCACCGCGGCCGGCGCGCCATAGGACGCGGCGAACAGCCAGGGCGAGCCATTGTCCGGCAGCACCGACGAGATCAGGCCGCCCGCGGCGACGACAGCGAACAGGGCCAGGGCCGTGCCGACAATGTTGATGAGTTCACGCGGAACACCACGAAGCGGGTGCGCCTGCTGGCGAGTGATATCCATGCCCAAACCTTCCTTCCCGTGACGACGCCGCAACCATGTCCTGCCCCTGGTTTGTTCGGGGGGCCGCCGGTCGCTTAACGTTCATCGATCTCAAGAGGTTGCCGCAAATCGGGGATATGGCAAGCGCCCAATTGTCGCTGCATCGCAGCACACTTGCGGCCCGAGGCGGCTGGTCCCATACGGTGGCCTCCCGAATCGTCCCAGTTTTGCGACATGCCCAAGGCCACAGCTCAAGCTTCCCTGTTCGATGACGCCTTGAACCCGGCGCCCGCCGCGCCGTTGGCGCAAAGCGTGGAGCCGCGCTCAGCCCCGACCCAAGCCGCGCAAGGCGATGACGCGCCCCAGGCCCCGTCCTCCAGCGGCTATTCCGCCGCCTCCATCGAGGTGCTCGAGGGTCTGGAGCCGGTCCGCAAGCGACCCGGCATGTACATCGGCGGCACCGACGAGCGCGCCCTGCACCACCTGTTCGCCGAAGTCCTGGACAACGCCATGGACGAAGCGGTGGCCGGTCACGCCAAGGTGATCGAGGTCACCCTCGACGCCGAGGGCTATCTGACGGTGCGCGACGACGGCCGCGGCATCCCGGTCGATCCGCACCCGAAGCATCCGGGCAAGTCGGCCCTGGAAGTGATCATGACCGTCCTGCACTCGGGCGGGAAATTCTCCGGCAAGGCCTACGAGACCTCCGGCGGCCTGCACGGGGTCGGCGTCTCGGTGGTCAACGCCCTCTCGGAGCGCGTCAACGTCAACGTCTGGAAGGACGGGTTTGAATGGCGCCAGGCCTTCACCCGCGGCCTGCCCCTCGGCGCCATCGAGCGCCTGACCCCCAGCAAGAAGCACGGCACGGCCATCAGCTTCCTGCCCGACCCACAGATCTTCGGCGAGGGCTGCGCCTTCAAGCCGGCGCGCCTGTACCGCATGGCCCGCTCCAAGGCCTATCTGTTCGGCGGCGTCGAGATCCGTTGGAAGTGCGATCCGTCGCGCATCCACGACCAGACCCCGGCCGAAGCCGTGTTCCGCTTCCCCAACGGCTTGGCCGACTTCCTGGCCGAACGGGTGAAGTCGATCGAGACCGTCACGCCAGAGCCCTTCGCCGGGCGCTATGAGCGCAAGGGCGAGGCCGGCAAGGTCGAATGGGCCGTCACCTGGACCCCCGCCGGTTTCGGCGAGGCCGACGGCTTCATGCAGTCCTACTGTAACACCGTGCCCACCCCGGAAGGCGGCACCCATGAGGCCGGCCTGCGCGCCGCCCTCACCCGCGGCCTGAAGGCCTATGCCGAACTGACCGGCGAAAAGCGTGGCGGCCTGATCACCGCCGAGGACGTGGTGGCCCAGGCCGGCGCCCTGGTCAGCGTGTTCATCGCCAATCCGGAATTCCAGGGCCAGACCAAGGAGCGCCTGTCCTCCGCCGAGGCCCAGCGCCTGGTCGAGAACGCCCTTCGCGACCCCTTTGACCATTGGCTGACCGCCCAGCCCAAGTCCGCGAGCGCCCTGCTCCAGTTCGTCATTGAGCGCGCCGAAGAGCGCCTGAAGCGGCGCAAGGACAAGGAAGTCGCCCGCGCCTCGGCGACGCGTCGCCTGCGTCTGCCCGGCAAGCTGGCCGACTGTTCCGGCGCGGCCATCGACGGCGCTGAGATCTTCCTGGTCGAAGGTGATTCGGCCGGCGGCTCGGCCAAACAGGCGCGCGACCGCAAGACCCAGGCGATCCTGCCCCTGCGCGGCAAGATCCTGAACGTCGCCTCGGCGTCCAGCGACAAGACCGGCGGCAACAAGGAGCTCAGCGATCTCCTGTTGGCTCTGGGCGTCCAGGGCGGGACGAAGTTCAAGGAAGAAGAGCTGCGCTACGAGCGCGTGATCATCATGACGGACGCCGACGTCGACGGCGCCCACATCGCCAGCCTGCTGATCACCTTCTTCTATAGGACCATGCCCGACATGATCCGGTCCGGGCGGCTCTACCTCGCCCTGCCCCCGCTTTACCGCATCAGCCAGGGCGCCAAGAGCGTCTACGCCCGCGACGACGCCCACAAAGACGAGCTTCTGGCCACCGAGTTCAAGGGCAAGAAGCCCGAGATCAGCCGGTTCAAGGGCCTGGGCGAGATGATGCCGGCCCAACTCAAGGAAACCACCATGGACCCCTCCAAGCGGACCCTGGCGCGGGTGACCTTGCCGCGGGCCGAAGAGTCCGTGGCGGACCTGGTCGAGACCTTGATGGGTCGCAAGCCGGAATTGCGCTTCCGTTTCATCCAGGAGAACGCTGAATTCGCGGCGGCCGACCTCGACATCTGAATGTTGAGCGCCCGCGATTCTCTAACGCGTTGACTTGATATCCCCAGCCCGTATCTTCCGGCGCGCGTGACGATCGCCGTTCGCGCCGCCGCGGCAGGCCAGCCCCATCGGGCGAACCGCCGCTCATTTAGCCGCTGATGACCGAATTTTCTGAACTGGGCCTCTCGCCCGCGACGCTTAAGGCCGTGGCCGACACGGGCTACACGACCGCAACTCCTATTCAGGCGCAAGCCATCCCCATCGCCCTGGTGGGCAAGGACGTTCTGGGCATCGCCCAGACGGGGACCGGCAAGACCGCCGCCTTCACCCTGCCGATGATCGACCGTCTGGCCGCCGGCCGGTCCCGGGCGCGCATGCCCCGGGCCCTGGTGCTCGCGCCGACCCGCGAACTGGCCGACCAGGTCGCCTCCTCCTTCGAGAAGTACGCCAAGGGACAAAAGCTGTCCTGGGCCCTGCTGATCGGCGGCGTGTCCTTCTCCGACCAGGAGATGAAGCTGGACCGCGGCGTCGACGTGCTGATCGCCACGCCGGGGCGCCTGCTCGACCACTTCGAACGCGGCAAGCTGCTGATGACCGGCGTCCAGATGCTGGTCATCGACGAAGCCGACCGCATGCTCGACATGGGCTTCATCCCCGACATCGAGCGCATCTTCAAGCTGACCCCGCCGAAGCGGCAGACCCTGTTCTTCTCGGCGACGATGCCGCCGGAAATCACCCGGCTGACCACCCAGTTCCTGAACGATCCGGTCCGGATCGAGGTGTCGCGTCCGGCCACCACCGCGACGACCATCACCCAGCACCTGGTGAACCTGCCGACCTCGGATCCGAAGGCCAAGCGCACGGCGCTGCGCATGCTGATCGAGCAGGCGGTGGACCTGAACAACGGCATCGTGTTCTGCAACCGCAAGACCGAAGTCGACATCGTCGCCAAGTCGCTGAAGACGCATGGCTTCGACGCCGCGCCGATCCATGGCGACCTGGACCAGCAGACCCGCATGCGGACGCTGGAAGCCTTCCGCAAGGGCGAGCTGAAGCTGCTGGTGGCCTCCGACGTCGCAGCCCGCGGCCTCGACGTTCCGGATGTGAGCCACGTCTTCAACTTCGACGTTCCGCACCACGCCGACGACTATGTCCACCGGATCGGCCGCACCGGCCGGGCCGGCCGGCTGGGCTCGACCTTCATGATCGTGACCCCGGCGGACTCCAAGAACATCGACAAGGTCACCAAGCTGATCGGGCAGACCCCGCAAGAGGTTGTGCTGGAAGGCGTCGATTTCGCCGCGATCAAGGACGAGCGCCGGGATGGCCGCAGTGGCGGTCGCGACCGGGGCGGTCGCGGTGAACGCGGCGATCGCGGCCGTCGTGATCGCGGGCCGCGCAGCGAGTCCCGCCCGCGTCCGGAAGCGCCGGTTGATGTCGCCGAAGCCCCCGTGGCCGAGGCCAAGCCCGAACGGCAGGCCGAACGCCAGGCTGAACGGCCGTCCCGCGCCGCGCGCCGGCCCAAGGTCGAGGTTGAGGCGCCCGTCGCCGAGGCTCCGCGCCCGCGCCGTGAACCGCGCGAGGATCGTGAAGACCGCAATTCCGTGGTCGGCTTCGGCTCAGACACGCCGGCCTTCCTCCTGCGTCCCACGACCCGTCCCGCCAGCAAGGCCTGAGGTCGAATTTCGCCGGTTTCCGACCGGCGATTTTTCAAATCGACGCGGCTTCGCCTTAACGCCTCGTTTGGCTATGCGGCTTACTGTCTCAGCCCAGGTTCCTGGGGGCGGGGTCGATGCGTCGATCATGTCTCTGTGGGCTCCAAGGAGACAGAGACTGACGATGGCCGCTGACGTGGAACTCAAGCTTCGTGGACCTGAAGCCTATAGCTTCGCGCGGTTGGCGTTGCAGGCGATGGAGAAGCATCAGGTCTGGCCGACGGCCGTGAACTACGAGCTCTGGCTCCACTCGGTGGCGGATCCTCAAGGAACGCTGGCCAAGGAGCTGGACCGGATCATCGCCGCGGGCGAGGTCTTCACCGACGTCCTGTCCGACGAGCTGGCCGCCAAGCACCTGCCCCGCGCGCGCCTCAACGATCAGATCCGCGACACCGGCGACGCCCTGACCAAGGAACTGGCGCTGGTCTCCCGCGCCATCGAGTCCGCGCAGAAGTCGAGCGAGGCCTACGGCCAGACCCTGGCCAGCGCGTCGAAGTCCCTGAGCGCCGAAGGCGAGCAGGGCCACATCAAGGCCATGGTCGACACCCTCGCCACCGCCACCAAGCGCGTCCAGCGCGAGAACAAGTCGCTGGAAAAGCGCCTGTCCGAATCGACCGCCGAGGTCGCGCGCCTGCGCGAACACCTGGAGCAGGTGCGCCGTGAAGCGACCACGGACGCCCTGACCAACCTATCCAACCGCAAGGCGTTCGATGACGCCCTGGAACAGGCCTGCGCCGAGGCCGATGCGGGTGGCCAGGCCCTGTCCCTGGCGGTGCTCGACATCGACCACTTCAAGGCCTTCAACGACACCTGGGGCCACCAGACCGGCGACCAGGTGCTGCGCTATGTGGCCAGCGTCATCGGCGCGCGCGGCGTCGCGCCCCGCTTTGCGGCGCGCTATGGCGGCGAGGAGTTCGCCATGATCTTCCCGCGCGAGCGGGCGGCCTCCGCCATCGCCCTGCTGGAAGAGATCCGGCAGGAGGTGTCCTCGCGGATCCTGAAGCGTCGCTCGACCAACGAGGACCTGGGGGCCATCACGGTGTCGTCCGGCGTCGCCGAGCGCTTGCCTGGCGAGACCCCGCACGCCCTGGTCGAACGCGCCGACCGCGCCCTCTATGTCTCCAAGCGCGCCGGCCGCAACCGCGTGACCTGCGCCGAGAACGCCGCCGTCGCCGCCTGACGTTTTCCCTCTAGCCTGACGCCGGGGTATTCTCCTTAGCTCGTCTCAATAGACGAATGTGGGAGGAAGCCGTGGGCTACAGCAAGATCAAGACGTCCGCCGCCGATGGGATCGGCGTCATCACCCTGAACGACCCGGCGACCCTGAACGCCGCGGGCCTGGACCTGGTCGATGAGCTGCGCCAGGCCTTTGACGCCTTCGCGGCCAAGGACTCCGGCATCCGTTGCGTGGTGCTGACCGGCGAAGGCCGCGGCTTCTGCTCCGGCGCCAACCTGTCCGGCCGCGCGACGCCGGCCGAGTCGCCGGATCCGGAAGGTCCCGACGCCGGCGCGGCGCTGGAGAAGGTCTACAACCCCTTCCTGACCTCGATGCGCGACTATCCCGTGCCGATCGTCACCGCCATCAACGGCGTGGCCGCCGGCGTCGGATGCTCGCTGGCCCTGATGGGCGACATCGTCGTGGCCGCGGAGAGCGCCTACTTCCTGCAGGCGTTCCGCCGCATCGGCCTGGTGCCGGACGGCGGCTCCAGCTACCTGCTGCCGCGCCTGATCGGCAAGGCGCGGGCCATGGAGATGATGCTGATGGGCGAGAAGGTCCCGGCGCAGACGGCCGAGTCCTGGGGCATGATCAACCGCGTGGTTCCAGACGGCGACCTGATGGCGACGGCCATGGAATACGCCAAGAACCTGGCTTCGGGCCCGTGGGCGCTGAGCTCGATCCGCAAGCTCGTCTGGGACAGCCTGGACAACTCCTACGCCGAACAGCTGCACGCCGAGCGCGTGGCCCAGAAGCATGCGGGGCGTTCAGCCGATAACCGCGAGGGCGTGCTGGCCTTCCTGCAGAAGCGCCTGGCGGTGTTCACCGGGCGCTGATTTAGCCACTTGATGAAGTAGTATTGGACCCACTCCGGATTTTAATTTACCTCGTAAATTGAAATCCGGAGGACGCCCGATGCTGACTGTTCACCACCTGAATAACTCCCGCTCCCAGCGGGTCCTCTGGCTGCTGGAGGAGCTGGGCGAGCCCTACGAGATCAAGCCCTACGCCCGTGACGCCAAGACCATGCTGGCGCCGCCGGAGCTGAAGGCCGTGCACCCCCTGGGCAAGTCGCCGGTGATCACCGTGGATGGCGGCGTCCTGGCCGAGACCGGCGCCATCGTCGAGTACATTGTCAGCCGCTATGGCCAGGGGCGGATGATCCCGCCGCCCGGCACGCCAGAACGGCTCAAGTTCTTGTATTGGCTGCACTATGCCGAGGGCTCGGCCATGCCGCCCCTGCTCATGAAGCTGGTCTTTTCCAACCTGCCGGCCCGCGCCCCGGCGATTCTGCGCCCCTTCGCCAAGGCCCTGATGGGCGCGGCGCAGAAGGGTTATGTCGACCCGCAGCTGCAGGCCCACTTCGACTACTGGGAGGCCGAGCTCGCCCCCACCGGCTGGTTCGCCGGCCCTGAGTTCACCGCCGCCGACGTAATGATGAGCTTCCCCGTGGAAGCCGCCGCCGACCGGGCCGGCGCGCTCAACGGCCGCCCCAAGCTGGCCGCCTTCCTGAACCGCATTCATGACCGCCCCGCCTATAAGGCGGCCCTGAAGCGTGGCGGCCCCTACGCCTACGCCTGACTTTACATCGGCTTTATGCGGAAGCCCCGGCTTCCCGATGGAGACCTGATGCGCCACCGGCCTAGAGCCGGACCTCGACAAACTCGAGGTGAACCGGCGTGTCAGAAACTCAACCTGGCCAGGACCACAAGGGCTTCTGGGGCCTGACCCTGGCCTCTGTCGGCGTGGTGTTCGGCGATATCGGCACCAGTCCGCTCTACGCCATGCGCGAGGCCCTGGCCCATGTGCGCGGCGGGGCGGACGAGGCCGCCGTGCTCGGGGTGGTCTCCCTGGTGCTGTGGGCCCTGATCATCATCGTCACCCTGAAGTACCTGGTGCTGGTGATGCGGGCGGACAACCGGGGCGAAGGCGGCACCCTATCGCTGATGGCGCTGGCCCAACACGCGCTGGGCCGCCGCTCTGGGCCGATCTTCCTGCTGGGGGTCTGTGGCGCGGCCCTGTTCTACGCTGACGGCCTCATTACTCCGGCGATCTCGGTGCTGTCGGCGGCGGAGGGCCTGGTCGGAGCGCCTGGCGGCGCGGGGTTCGCGCCCTATGTGCTGCCGGTGGCGACCGTCATCCTGGTCGCCCTGTTCGCCGTGCAGTCGCGCGGCACCGCGGCGGTGGGCCGATACTTCGGCCCGATCACCCTGGTCTGGTTCCTGACCCTGGGCGGGCTTGGCCTCCTGCACCTAGTGGACGCGCCGCAGATCCTGCAGGCCTTCAGCCCGCATTGGGGCCTGAAGCTGCTCTTCGGCCACGGCCTGCTCGGCGTCGCCGTCCTGGGCAGCGTCTTCCTGGTGGTCACCGGGGCCGAGGCCCTGTTCGCCGACATGGGCCATTTCGGCGCCGGCCCCATCCGGGCCGGGTGGCTGACGGTCGCCCTGCCCTGCCTGGCCTTGAACTATCTGGGCCAGGGCGCCCTGGTGCTGGCGGATCCCAGCGCCGGGGAGAACCCGTTCTTCCGGATGATCCCGCCGCAGATCTACTGGCCGGTCCTGGGCCTGACCACGGCGGCCACCGTCATCGCGAGCCAAGCCGTGATCACCGGGGCCTTCTCGGTGACCCAACAGGCCGTGCAGCTGGGCCTCCTGCCCCGGCTGGAGGTCCGGCGGACCAGCGAGACCATGGCGGGACAGATCTATGTGCCGGTGGTCAATGGCGCCCTGTTGGCCGGCGTCGTCTTCCTGCTGTTCGCCTTCCGCACCTCCTCGGCCATGGCTTCGGCCTATGGCATCGCCATCACCACGACCATGGTGGTGACCGTCGCCCTGATGGTCGTCATCGAGCGGCGGCTGTGGGCTTGGCCCCTGGCCGCCGTCATCGGCGTCACCGCGCCGCTGCTGCTGATCGACCTGGTCTTCCTGGGCGCCAACCTTCTGAAGATCCTGGACGGCGGCTGGCTGCCCCTGGTTCTGGCGGCGGTGCTGACCGGCCTGATGTGGACCTGGACCAAGGGCTCTCAGAACCTGGCCCAGAAGAGCCGGCGCGACGCCGTGCCCCTGGCCGACCTGATCGCCAGCCTTAGCCAACGCCCGCCGCACCAGGTGGCCGGCACGGCCTTCTTCCTGACGGCGGACCCGACGGTGGCTCCCGTCGCCCTGATGCACAACCTCAAGCACAACCGCGTCCTGCACGAGAAGAACGTGATCCTGAGCGTCCGGACCGCGGACACCCCGCGGGTCGAAGAGGATCGGCGGCTGGAGGTCCAGGACCTGGCGCCGGGCTTCCGGCTGGTCAGCCTCACCTTCGGCTTCATGGAGACGCCGAACCTGCCCAAGGCCCTAGCCAAGGCGCGGCGCGAGGGTCTGAAGTTCGACATCATGAGCACCTCCTTCTTCATCGGCCGCCGCACCGTGGCCCCGTCCGGGCGCCAGGGCATGCCCCTGCTGCAGGACCGGCTGTTCAGCTGGATGGTCCGCAACGCCGAGAACCCCACCGACTACTTCCACATCCCACCCGGCCGCGTGGTGGAACTGGGGACGCAGGTTTCGGTGTGATCGAAAGTCCCCTTCTCCCCTTGTGGGAGAAGGTGGCCCGAAGGGCCGGATGAGGGGTTGCAGGCGACTGACCGCAATTGGTGGCCTGCATTGATTTCTGGGAGACCCCTCATCCGACCTGGCTCCGCCAGGCCACCTTCTCCCACAAGGGGAGAAGGATGTTCACAGCGCCTCGGTCAGGAACCGGTAGCCGACGCCGGCTTCGGTGACGATGTGGACGGGGGCGGAGGGGTCGGGCTCAAGCTTTTGGCGCAGCTGGCCGACGGCGACGCGCAGATACTGGGTGTCGGCCTCGTGGGCCGGCCCCCAGACGGCGGTCAGCAGTTGCTTGTGGGTGACCACCTTGCCGGCGCCGTCCACCAGTACAGACAACAGCTTGAATTCCTTAGGGGTCAGCCGCACCCGCTCGCCTGCGCGGCGCACCACGCCCAGGCGGAAATCCATCTCCAGCTCACCGGTCTTGACGATGGGATTGGGCTCGGCCCCGCCGGCGCTTCGGCGCAGGGCGACGCGCAGGCGGGCGAGGAGTTCGCCGACCCCGAAGGGCTTCTGCAGATAGTCGTCGGCGCCGCCGTCCAGGGCGGCGATCTTCTCAGCCTCCCGGTCTCGGGCCGAGAGGATGAGGATCGGGCCGGCATAGAAGTCGCGCGCCTTCGACAGCGCCTCATGCCCGTCGAGGTCCGGCAGGCCGAGATCGAGCACCAGGGCGTCAGGCGCCCGCAGGGCCAGCTCGCGCAGCCCCTCGGCGGCGGTCAGCGCCTGGATCGGCTCATAGCCGGCCGCCTCCAGCGCCGGGGTCAGGAACCGGTGGATCTGGACCTCGTCGTCGACGACCAGGATGCGGGGACGAAGCGTCAAAGGAGTCCTCTCGGCGTCTCTGCGACCTTGCCCAGGCTGATCATGAACCGTGAGCCGCCGGAAGGCCCCAGCGGGCTGACCAAGGCGACGCGGCCGCCCATGGCCTCGACGAAGCCCTTGGTGATGGACAGCCCCAGGCCCAGGCCGCCTGTGCGGTCGCTCGGGCCGCGGCGGAACTTGTCGAAGATCGCCGCCTGCTGGTCGGCGGGCACGCCAGGCCCCTCGTCATCGACGGAGACCATGACCCAGCGGCCGTCCTCGTGGGCGGCGATCCGCAGGGTTCCGCCCGCCGGGGTATGGACGGCGGCGTTGTCCAGCAGGTTGAGGATCGCCTGTTCGACCAGGGTGGGGTCCGCCTTCACCAGGGACAGGCGGTCGGCGAAGTCCCGCTCGATCTTGTGATCCCCCAGGCGCGCCGCCAGCCGGCGGATCGCGGAGCCGATCAGCTCGCGCACATCCACCCATTCCTCGCGCGGCTTCAGGGCCCCGCCCTCCAGCCGGCCCATGTCCAGCAGGGCGCCCACATGGGCGTTCAGGCGCTCGGCGTCCTCCTGGATGCTGCGCATCAGGTCGCGACGGACGGCAGATGTGAGCTGTTGCTCATATTCGTAGAGGGTGGTGGCGGAGCCCAGGATCGAGGCCAGGGGCGTGCGAAAATCGTGGCTGATGGAGTTGAGCACGCCGGCCCGCAGCTGGTCCGCCTGGCGCAGGACCTCATTTTCGCCCGCCGCACTGGCCAGGGCGGCCCGCTCGACTACCACCCCGCCTTGCTCGATCAGGGCCGGGGCGAGATCGGGCTCGGTCGCCGGCCGACCCGCGCGCAGGCCCACGACGCCGACGGGGCCAGAAACGCCCTGGAGCGCGGAGAAGGTCCATTCGGCGCTCTCTCCTCCCGGCGAGGAGGTGGGACTTTGGGCGTGGGACCAAACCTGCTCGGCCATCGCCAGGCTTTCGGCCGCCAGCGTGCTGAGGCCCGCCGGGGCGCCGGCCAGGCGCAGACCGCCCTCCCCTGGCAAGAGCACCACCGCCGGGCCGCCTGTGACGGAGGCCAGATGCTCGGCCAGCGCCTGAGCCGCTTCGTCGGCGCTGGCGGCGCGGGCGAGC
>NZ_JBHTLQ010000015.1:0-84087 GCF_042679085.1 Phenylobacterium conjunctum
CGGGAGCAGCGGGAGCCGTGGCGGCGGCGGGGGTCGCAGCCGCGTCGGCGGCGGGAGCCGCAGCCGGGGCAGGCGCAGCGCCAACCGGAGTGCCGCCCTTGGAGACGACCCAGGCGTCGAACTCAGCCTGGCTCACCGCATGGACTTCGATGGGCATGAAGGCGTGGTCGACGCCGCACAGCTCACGGCACTGACCGTAATAAATCCCCGGCTTCTCGATCTTGAACCAGGTGTGGTTCACGCGACCGGGAATGGCGTCGGTGATGACGCCGAAGGCCGGCACGGCGAAGGCGTGGATCACGTCGGCGCCGGTGACCAGCACCTGGACGGTCTTGCCGACCGGAACCACCAGCGGCTCGGTCGCGGCCAGGCGGTACGGGACCTTCTTGGCCTTGGCTTCCTCTTCCGGAAGCATGTTGGAGACGAATTCGCCGATCTTCTGGTCGGGGTATTCATAGCCCCAGTACCACTGATAGCCGGTCGCCTTCACCGTCATGTACGGCTTGGGCATGTCGTTGTAGGCGAACAGCAGCCGGAACGAGAAGATGGCGATGAACATCAGGATCAACACCGGCACGACGGTCCACAGGACCTCGATCGTGGTGTTGTGGCTGAACTTCGCCGGGGTCGGATTGGACCGCTTGTTGTAGCGGACCATGACCCAGATCAGCAGGCCCAGCACCAGAAGGCTGATGGCCGTGATGATCGGCAACAGGATCATGTTGTGGAAGAAGATCGCGTCATGACGCAGCTGCGTGACGCCCGGCTGCAGGTCAATCGCGCCCGGCGTGGGCTGGCCCAGCATATCTTCGGCGAAGGCGCTCGCGCCCCAGAACGCCGTCATCGCGGCCGCGGCGGTCCCCGCCGCCCACGCCCGCATCCCTTGAACCCTAGACTTCATGTCCCCTCGGTCTGCTTGGCCGGGCCGCGTGTCACCGATGGCGATGGCGCCCGCCGACGTCATACGAGAGACCGCCGCGCCAAGATGCGCACGGCCTGTCCCTTCAGCGGGGTGCATACGCGCATGCGGAGGGCTTGCCAAGGCGGTTGCGCGGCCTTGGAGGGGTACAAATACGATCTGTCGCACTAGGATCGCCCCAGGCTGGTGACCTTGATCTGGCGCAAAGGCCGGCGCCGCAGCGCAGCATGCGGCCCGATGCGGGGTGACGCAGGCCGCTCCAGCCCCTATCTCTAGGCCAGACGCCCCTCCGAACGCGGATTTTCGCCCATGAACGCCCTTTCCCCCACTCCCTCGATCCTGGACGCTTCGGGCGTCTCGCCGGAACGGGCGCGGGAGATCCTGGGCGAGGCCCTGGCCGGGGCCGATGACGGCGAAATCTTCGCCGAGCGCTCCGAAAGCGAGTCCTTTCTCTATGACGACGGCCGCCTGAAGTCGGCGGCCTACGATTCGTCCGAAGGGTTCGGCCTGCGGGTGGTGGCGGGCGAGACCGCCGGCTACGCCCATTCCAGCGAGATTTCCGAGGCTTCCCTGCGCCGCGCCGCTCAGTCGGCCGCCCTGGCCAAGCGCGGCTACGCCGGGATCGCCGCCGAGGCCCCGCGCGCCACCAACGAAAAGCTCTATGGCGAAGATGATCCCACCGCCTCGCCGGCCTTCTCGGACAAGGTCGCCCTGCTTCAGGAGATCGACGCCTGGTGCCGCGAACGCGACCCGCGCGTGGTCCAGGTCATGGCCTCGCTGGCCGGCGAACGCCGCACGGTGGAGATCCTGCGCGCCGACGGCCGGCTGATCCGCGACGTGCGCCCCCTGTCGCGCATCAACATCCAGATCACCGTGGAAAAGGACGGCAAGCGCGAGAACGGCTTCGCCGGCGCCGGCGGCCGCGCCGGCTTCGAAGCCTGGATCAGCGCCGAGAAGTGGCGCGAGCAGGCCGAGGAGGCCCTGCGCCAGGCCCTGGTCAATCTCGACGCCATCCCCTGCCCCGCCGGTGAGATGGACGTGGTGCTGGGCCCGGGCTGGAACGGCGTGCTGCTGCACGAGGCCGTGGGCCACGGTCTGGAAGGCGACTTCAACCGCAAGGGCACCAGCGCCTTTTCCGGCCGCATCGGCGAGCGGGTGGCCGCCAAGGGCGTCACCGTGTTCGACGACGGCTCCCTGGCCGGCCGCCGCGGCTCGCTCACCGTCGACGACGAAGGCACCCCCACCGAACGCACCGTGCTGATCGAGGACGGCGTCCTCGTGGGTTACATGCACGACCGGATGAGCGCCCGGCTGATGGGCATGCGGGCCGGCGGCAACGGCCGTCGCCAGTCCTACGCCCACATGCCGATGCCGCGCATGACCAACACCGCCATGGACAATGGCTCGACCCCGCGCGCCGAGATGATCGAGGCCACCAAGCGCGGCCTCTATTGCGCCAATTTCGGCGGCGGCCAGGTGGACATCACCAACGGCAAGTTCGTCTTCCAGTGCACCGAGGCCTACCTGATCGAGGACGGCAAGATCACCACCCCGGTCAAGGGCGCCACCCTGATCGGCGACGGCCCCTCGGCCCTGACCCGCGTGACCATGATCGGCGACGACTTTGATTTCGACCCCGGCGTCGGCGTCTGCGGCAAGTCCGGCCAGAGCGTCCCGGTCGGCGTCGGCCAGCCGTCCCTGAAAATCACCGGCCTGACGGTGGGCGGGACGAGCGTCTAAGCCGCCTCCCCCACCGCTCATCCCCGCGAAAGCGGGGACCCAGGTCGTAGGTCGCGGGCTCGAACATGACCGCGATTTAATCTACATTTCACCGTTGTAATTTGAAGCCAGCCGGCCTCGCGGGTCTTTTGCCCTCCGTATCTGGGGGACCCGCTTTTGATGACTTCCGCGCTCAGCCTGCTCGCCGCCCTGGCGGCCGCGACACCCGCCGCCGAGGCTCCGGCGCCCCAGGGCGTCACCACCTATCCCCCGGCCTTCTTCGCCACGTCCGGCGCAAGCACGGCGCTGGACATGGTCACCCGCCTGCCCGGCTTCAGCATCGATTCCGGCGACAGCGTCCGCGGCTTTGAAGGCGCGGCCGGCAATGTGTTGATCGACGGCGCCCGCCCGGTCTCCAAGACCGATGATATCGAAGAGATCCTCAAGCGCATCCCGGTGGCCCAGGTAGAGCGCATTGAGGTGATCCGGGGCGGCGCGCCTGGGATCGACATGCAGGGCAAGGCGGTCCTGGCCAATGTGGTCCGCTCCAAGACCGCCGGCCGCAACATGGTCTTCGCGCTGGCCGACCAGGCCGTGCTGGACGACGGCCGCCACCGCAAGGGCGTACGCTTCGAACTCACCGACCACATCGGCCCGGGCGCCTTCGAGGGCAGCCTGCGCTATGGCGAGGGCCTGGATGACGGGGCCGGCTTTGGCCCCCACCTGCGGATCGCCCCCTCCGGCGCGGTGCTGGAGAAATCCCAGGTCGACTCCCACGGCGAAGGCCACATGTGGGTGGCGACCGGCGCCTATGAGCTGCCGGCCCTGGGCGGCAAGCTGCGGGTCAATGGCCGCATCTACGAAGACTATTACCGGTTCAATGAGCTGAACTGGTTCACGGTCCCCAAGGTCCTGCTGGAGTCCAACAACGACACCCAGGATGACCGCCAGACCGAACTCGGCGCCCGCTGGACCCGTCCGCTCGGCGAGCGCAACACCCTGGAACTGATCGGCCTGCGCCAGACCCACGACATCAACTACAAGTCCGACTTCCGCTCGCCGCCGGACGTCTCCTATTTCGGGCTGGAGAAGCTGATCGAGGAGCGGATCGGCCGGGTGGTGCTCAAGCACCGGGTCAATGATCGCCTGTCCTTCGAGGCCGGGGCGGAGAACGCCCTCAACACCCTCGACAGCCGCACGGTCCTGACGGTCAACGGCAAGGGCCAGAACCTGCCCGCCGCCAATGTCCATGTGGAGGAGAACCGCAGCGAGGCCTTCGCCAAGTCCGTCTGGCGTCCGGTGGACAGCCTGACCCTGGAAGCCGGCCTGCGCTACGAGACCTCCGACGTGACGTCCTCCGGCGACGTCACCCTGGAAAAGAGCCTGCACTTCCTCAAACCCCGGCTGTTCGCCAGCTGGACCCCGTGGGAGGGCGGCCAGGTGCGGGCGCGCTACGAGCGCACGGTTTCCCAGCTCGATTTCGACGACTTCGTCGCCACCTCGTCCCTGAACACGGGCGTGCTCACTTCCGGCAATCCGGACCTGGACCCGGAACAGGCCTGGGTCAGCGAGATCGCCCTGGAGCAGCGCTTCTGGAAGAACGGCTCGGCCGCTGTCACCCTGCGCCACTCCGACCTCAGCGACGCCATCGACCGCGCCCCGGTCTTCGCCAAGAGCGGGACCTATGACGCCCCAGCCAATATCGGCGACGGGACCAAGGACGAGGTGGGGCTGAACCTGACCGTGCCCACCGAGCCGCTTGGCCTGAAGGGCGGCCAGTTCCGCGGCGAGATCACCTGGGTGAAGTCCGAGGTCACAGACCCCACCACGCGCCAGACCCGCGAGATGTCCAACCAGAAGCCGGTCATCTGGGAGGCCCACTACGTCCAGGACCTGCCGCAATGGCGCTCCACCGTCGGGACCGACATCTATGGCGGCTGGCGCAAGAGCTACTACCGCTTCGACCAGGTCTATACCGACAAGCTGAAGACCTATGTGGTGCTGTTCGGCGAGTACAAGCCGCGCCCCGACTTCACGGTCCGGGTCGAGCTGCACAACATCCTCGAGCGCGGCTTCCGCCACATCCAGGAGAAGTCGGTGGGCGTCCGCGGCGCGACCCCGCTCGCCTATGTCGACGACCGCGACATCCAGTTCGGCCGCAGCCTCTACGTCCGCCTGCGCAAGACGTTCTGAGGCTGGGCGGAAGCCCCCAAAACCAGAAGGGCCGGAGGTTTCCCTCCGGCCCTTTGTCTTATCAGGCTTCGACCTCGGCGTGGGCCGGGGGCTTGACCCCATGGGACCAGCCCTTGACCACGAAGCTCAAGAGGATGAACACCCCGCCGCAGATGACGCCGGCCCAGCCTAGCTGGTTGAAGCCATGCAGGGAGGTCTCCAGGGCCGCCTTCGGATCCAGCACCTGGCCGCCGATGGATTCCGAGCCCATGGAGGCGGCGATGGCGCCGCCCACGAACTGGGCCACCGACGAGGCCAGGAACCACACCGCCATCATGAACGACACGACGGTCGGCAGGGACAGCTTGGTGATCTCCGACAGGCCCACCGGCGACAGGAACAGCTCGCCCGTGGTGTGCAGCATATAGAGCAGGCCCAGCATCATCAGCGGCATGCGGTAGTTGGCGTCGGCCATGCCGGCGCCCCACACCACCACCAGGAAGCCCAGGCCGACCTGGATCAGGCCCAGGCCGAAGGTGAAGGTCGGATTGGCCGCCACCTGCTTCTTGCCGAGCCAAGCCCACATCGCCGCGAAGACCGGCGCGAAGATCAGGATGAATGCGGCGTTGAACGACTGGGTCTGAGCCGCGCCAATGCCAGTGTCGATCCAGAACCAGCCATTGGGCGTGACGCCCGCCGCCTCAAGCTGCTCGCGGCTGCCCATGGGGATGCCCAGGAAGCTGGTCGCCTGCTTGGTGATGGTCATGTCCACATTGGTGGCGGCGAACAGGTTCAGCGAGGTGCCGGCCTGTTCGAACAGGGTGAAGAACACCACCGCGCCCAGCACCAGGATCACCGCCAACATCATCCGCTGGCGCTCGACCCAGGTCTTGCAGACCACGGCGATGATGTAGGCGATGGCCGCGATGCAGACGAGGCTGGACAGGGACAGGGCCTGACCCACCAGCTTGTTGTTGGGCACCAGCAGCCAGACGCCGCCGACGCCGACGATGGCGGCCAGATAGATCAGCCACTCGCGGTTCAGCGGACCGACCACCGACGCCTTCAGCAGTTCAGGCTTGGGCGGCTCGCCCTTGCCCTGCAGCAGCGGCTTGCCGATCAGGAACACCACCAGCCCCGCGGCCATGCCGATCCCGGCCAGGCCGAAGCCCGCCCACCAGCCGAAGGACTGGCCCAGCACCGCGCACAACACCGAGGCCCAGAAGGCCCCCAGGTTCACGCCGTAATAGTAGAGGGTGAAGCCGGAATCCCGGCGCGGATCGCCCTGCGGATAGAGCTGTCCCACGATGGTCGAGATATTGGGCTTCAGGAAGCCGACCCCCATGATGATCAGCGAGACGGCCAGGTAGAAGGCGTTCACGCCCTTCGGATCCTGGTGGGTCTCCATCTTGTAGCTGTCCTTGGGCAGGACGCTGGGCAGGGGCGCGCCCTGCGGCAGGCCCTTGATCTCCAGCCCGCCATCAGCCGAGGGGCCATATTCATAGGGCTTGCCGGCGACCACCAGCTGGGTGGTGCGGTCCTCCATGCGGCCATTGATGGCGACCTCATAGGTCTGGCCGGCATAGATCAGGTTCTGGGTGGCGGGCTTGCCCTCATAGGCCATGGTCACGTGGCCGGCGGTCAGCAGCAGGGCGCCGAACACCACCGCCTTGCGGGTGCCCAGATACCGGTCGGCCAGCACGCCGCCGATCAGGGGCAGCAGATAGACCAGCGAGGTGTAGGACCCGTACTGCGAGCTCGCCGCCGACTGGTCGAACAGCAGGTGCTGGGTGAGGTAAAAGATCAGGATGCCGCGCATCCCATAGTAGGAGAACCGCTCCCACATCTCGGCGAAGAACAGGATGATGAGGCCGCGCGGATGGCCGCGCAGCAGCTGGGGCAGCACGGGAATCCCGGTCACAAGCGTGATGAGGATCCCGATCAGGACGACGACGTTCATGTAGGCTGGGTTCCGATCCCTGGATCTGCGGCGCCTCCGGGCGGCCGCTGTATTGCGCGGCAGATGATCACGCGGCCGCCGCCAAGACAAGCAAGCCTGAGCCGCTTCACGCCCCAGGCGAGGCCAGGATCAACCCTCAAGGGCGCAGATAGACGGGATTTCCGATCAGCAACAGGCGGCCGTCAGCGCCCCTCAGGTCCAGGCGCAGCCAACGCGATGTCCCGTTGGCGGTGAAGCTGAACGCGGTGCGGGACTCGCCCGCCGCAACCGCCACCTCGCGCTGGGCCAGCAGCTCGGCGTCCGGCCCGGAGGCCACCAGGCGGGCCCCGGCCGGCGCGCCCGCCACATGCGCCTCCACCTCCACCGCCTGACCGGCGGCGGCGGGCAGCACATCCCCCATCTCGGCGCGCGCCTCTCCCGCCCGGGCCGTAATCTCCAGCAGGCCGTCAGGCGAGCCCCAGACATCGACGAAGACATGCCCGGCCCGGATCGCCTCCAACACGGCGGCGGCGCTCAGCTCGCGGGCGTGGACCACCGTCGCCGGCGCCCCCAGCGACCTCAGTCCGCCGGCCGTCGGGTCGTGATTGTCGGAGCCGCCGATCCCCGTCAGGCGCGCGCCCGCTTCCAGCCTTGCGGTCCAGAACGGCAAGCCGGACAGGGCGCCCTCGGGCGAATGGGTCAGGGCCAGGTTGGCGCCATTGACCACCTCGACAGCGGCGATGCGCGGATCAATCGGCGCGGTCCAGCCGCAGCCCATGCACAGCTCGCCCGACGGCGCGCCGGGGTGGTTGATGGAGACGATGGCCTCTTCCGGAACCCTGGCCAGGAGCCGGCCCAAGTCGGGCGCCGCCTTGCTCCCCAGGCGGAACTCAAAGTCCGCTGAGGTACCGATAATGTTGGCGTGGCCCTGGAAGGTGGTCAGTTCGCGGCCGGCCAGGATCAGCAGATCGTCATAATAGGGCGCCAGCTCGCGCAGGCTTTCGGCCTGCGAGACGGTGTTGTGGTCGGTGATCGCCACGAAATCGAGCCCACGCGCCCGGGCGGCCTCCAGGGTCAGGAACACCGGGCAGGGAACCGCCCGCCCCCGCTTCGACTTGCAGCTGCCGTCGGAATGGGCCGTGTGCAGGTGCAGGTCGCCGCGATACCAACCCGGCCCGGCCCTGACCGGCGGGGCGCCCAGGGCGATCTCCCCGGCGCGGTCGAACCAGATCCGGGCGGTATAGTGCGCCACCGCCCCCGGCCTCAGATTGGGAACCCCCAGCAACAACCGCCAGCGGCCTGGGACCACCGGCCCTGGCAGGTAGGACGGCGTCGCCTCCGCCGCGGCCAGCACCACCTGGGACTTGTTCCCGCCGCTCCAGCCTCGGAACCGCTGCGGATCCGCCAGGCCCAGGTCGATCACCGACTTCTGGGCCGCGCCGTCATGCTCGAAGCTGAGGGTCAGCCGCTCAACCCCGGCCGGCACGCGGAACGGAACCTCCCGCCAGGTCTGATGGTCGGCGTGGGTGACCTCGCCCGTCAACACCAGGTCCGGCGCCCGCTCGGCCCAGGCGGGCGCGGCGACCACCATCAACAGGGTGGCGATGATCCCCAACAGGCGCGCCCGGCGCATGGCCTTGTCCTCCCCGCGACCGCCCGAAGTCTGGCGCTCCGGCCGGCGCCTGTCACCTGCGCGCGGAGCCCACGGCCCCGTCGGGGCGTTTCACCCTGGCGAAAGGAGCCCCCATGACGCCCAGACCCCCACAGCCGGCCGAGCCCGGCTTCGACCGCGTCGCCCCCGAGGATCGCCGTGAGGACATCGACGCCATCGTCCAGCACACCGACTCCGGCGACGGAACCAGCCAGCGCGAACACTGGCCCCCGAACGTGGCAGGCCCACAGGATTAATCCCTCGCCCCCTTGGGGGAGAGGGCAGGGTGAGGGGGCTGCGCTGGCGTTTCTACCCTCTCCCGCCAGCGGGAGAGGAAGTCACCGCCTCAGTAAGCGTGACTTTCGAAGACCTTGCTGACGTCGCCGGCCCAGGGGCCATTGTAGAGCTCCAGCAGGCGTTCGGCCGGGGTGAGGCCGCTGTCGGCGATCTCTTCCAGCTCGGCCAGGTAGCCGGTTTCGTCCACCAGGCCGCCATTCAGGCGGTTGCGGTTCTTCAGGCCGGAGCGGGCGATGGCGACCATGTCCTTGGCCACGTCTTGGACGGTGCGACCACCGATCTTGGCCTTCAGGCCCAGGCGGGCGACGTCGGCGCGCAGGCGCTCATGCTCCTCCAGCGGCCAGTCCTTGCAGAGGTCCCAAGCCGCGGCCAGGGCCTGGCTGTCATAGAAGATGCCCGCCCACAGAGCCGGCAGGGCGCAGAGCCGGCCCCAGGGACCGGAATCCGAGCCGCGCATCTCCAGGTACTGCTTCAGCCGCACCTCCGGGAAGGCGGTGGTGGTGTGGTCTGCGAAGTCCTTGATGTTGGCCCGGTCGCCCGGCATCTCGGCCAGCTCGCCGGCCAGGAACTGGCGGAAGGACTTGCCCGACAGATCGACATAGCGGTCGTTCCGCTTGGCGAAATACATCGGCACGTCGAGCAGGTAGTTGGCGTAGGTTTCGTAGCCGAACCCGTCCTTGAACACGAAGTCCAGCATGCCGGTGCGGGCGGCGTCGGTGTCGGTCCAGACATTGGCCCGGGACGACAGGAAGCCCGACGGCTTACCCTCCACGAAGGGCGAATTGGCGAACAGGGCGGTGCCGATCGGCTGCAGGGCCAGGCTCACCCGGAACTTGGCGATCATGTCGGCTTCGGAGGCGAAGTCGAGATTGGCCTGCACGGTGCAGGTGCGGAACATCATGTCCAGGCCCATGGTCCCGACCTTGGGCATGTATTCGCGCATGATCTTGTAGCGGCCCTTGGGCATGACCGGCACCTGGTCGCGCCGCCAGATGGGCGTAAAGCCCAGCCCAAGGAAGCCCAGGCCCAGCTCGTCGGCGACGGCCTTGACCTCGTTCAGGTGCTCGCCGGTCTCGGCGCAGATGTCGTGCATGGTCTCGAGCGGCGCGCCCGAGAGTTCGAACTGGCCGCCGGGCTCCAGGCTCACATTGGCCTTGCCGCGCTCCAGCCCGATGATGGTCTCGCCTTCATAGACGCCGGACCAGCCGAACCGCATGAGGCCTTCCAGCAGCGCCTTGATGCCCGCGGGGCCGTCGTAGGGGACGGTTTCGTGGCTGCCGAGCCGGAAGACGAACTTCTCGTGCTCCGCGCCCACCTTCCACTGGTCCGCCGGCTTTTCGCCCTTGGCGATCCAGGCCACCAGATCCTCGAACACGAGGGGTCGGTCGTCGACTGCGACGTCAGCCATGCTTCTCTCCCCAACCCTTCACACACATGAGTGGCCCCTCCTGACGTAGGGGGCGGCGATCTTTACGCCGTTCACACAAGTGGGCGCAATTCAGGAAAGCTCAAGGCGACCTCAGTCGGCGCGCCAGTCCCCCAGGGCCGCCTGCCACAGGGTGAGCGCGCTGATGGCGGCGGTGTCGGCCCGCAGGATGCGGGGTCCCAGGCTGGCTGGAACCGCGAACGCCAACCCTCTCAACCGCTCCCGCTCAGGCGGCGAAAAGCCCCCTTCAGGCCCGATCAAGATCGCCCAGGGTCCTTTCTGATCAAGCACTTGCAGCGCCGGTCGGGCGTCCCCCGCCTCGTCGCAGAACAGCAGCCGGCGACCATCCCAGTCGGCGATCAGCCGCTCCAGCTTCACCGGCGCGACAACCTCCGGCACGTCCAGCCGCCCGGTCTGTTCGGCGGCCTCGGTGGCGATGGCCTGGAGCCGGACCACATTGGTGTGATCGGCCTGGGTCCGCTCGGTGACCACCAGCCGAACCCGCCGCGCGCCGAGCTCGGCGGCCTTTTCGATGATGGTCTCCAGCCGCCCCCGCTTGACCAGGGCGACCGCCAGGTCGAGGTCCGGCCCCACAGCCTGCGGCCGCAGCCGCTCAGTCAGGGCGACCGTCACCCCCCGCTTGGCCACGGTGGCGACCTCGGCGGCCCACTCCCCGTCCCGGCCATTGAACACCGCCAGCCCGTCGCCCGGCGTCAGCCGCATCACCGCCGCCAAGTAGCGGCTCTGGCCCTCGTCCAGGCCAAGCACAGCGCCAGCCTTCAGGTCATGGGGAACGAACAGTCGGATCATGGGCGGGTTCTAGCGCGCGGACGGCGCGCCTACGAGGGGCTTGCAGTTCTGGACTGATCGTTCCAGAATTTCCCCATGGCCCGTCCCCTCGAATTTGACCGCGATCAGGCGCTGATGTCGGCGCTGGGCGTGTTCTGGCGCCAGGGCTACCAGGCGGCCTCGGTGCCGGACCTCCTGGAGGCGACGGGTCTCAGCCGCAGCAGCCTCTATGCGGCCTTCGGCGACAAGCGCGGTCTCTATCTCCAGTGCCTGGACCTCTACACCGCCCGCACCCTGGGGCTGCTGGCCCAGACGAGAGCCGAGCACCCGCCCCTTGTCGCCTTACGCGTCTTCTTCGAGCGCACGCTCTTGCAGCCCGGCTGCCTGCTCGTGAACACCACCCTGGAGATGGCCGAGGTCGATGACGGCCTTCGCGATGAAGCCGGCGTCCGCATGGCCCAGGTCCAGGAAGCCTTCGAAGTCTGCCTGCGCGACGCGGGCTGCACGCCTTCCCAGGCCGCCGAACTCGCCGGCTTCCTCATGCTGATCAACCAGGGCCTTCGCGTCTCCAGCCGCCGCGACCTGACGCCCGAGACGCGCCAGGCCCAGCTGGACACCGCCTTCAAAATCCTCGCCGCCGCGATCCCGCAGGCGGCCCTTCGCCCCCCAGAACCGGAGCCCAGCCATGAGGCATGACGTCCAGGTCGAAGTGTTGCGTGAACTCCTGTCCCAGCTCGACGCCGGGGTGAACGCCGACGCCGGCGGAATCATGGCCTGCCCGGCCGAGACCTACACCTGCCCCGACCTGGCGGCGAAGGAGTGGGCGGTCTTCTTCAAGGGCCACCCCCAGGCCCTGGGCATGAGCGGCGACCTGCCCGAGCCCGGCAGCTTCATCACCTCCAACGACCTGGGCGTGCCGATCCTGATGACCCGGGACGCCTCAGGGACCGTGCGCGCCTTTCTCAACTCCTGCCGCCACCGCGGGCCGATGGTGGAGCAGGCGCCGCGCGGCAAGCGCAGCCGCTTCTCCTGCCCCTTCCACGGCTGGACCTATGACAACTCAGGCGCCCTGATCGGCGTGCCGATGGAGGAGCAGTTCGGCGCCATCGACAAATCCTGCCTGGGCCTCATCGAACTGCCGGCGGTCGAGAAGTACGGCGTCCTGCTGGTCCACCCGGACCCCAAGGGCGTCATCGACACCGACCGGGTCTTCCAGGGCATAGCCGACGACCTGGAGAGCTGGGACTTCGGCCGCTATGTGCTCGCCCACGAGCAGACCCTGGACATGCGCCTGAACTGGAAGCTCGCCACCGACACCTTCGGCGAGACCTATCACTTCAAGCGCCTGCACAAGGACACCCTGGCCAACAACTTCCACGGCGACGTCCTGTCCTACCGGTCCTTCGAGCGGAACCACCGGATGGTCCTGTGCCTGAAGGGGATCGACGACCTGCGCGGCCAGCCCGAGAGCGCGTGGCGCATCGAACAGGGCGGCTTCCCCGTCTACTTCCTGTTCCCGAACGTCGAGATCAATGTCGGCGACGGCCGCGTCGCCATGGTCCGCATCTATCCCGACCCCAAGGACCCCGGCCGTTCGATCTCGCGGGTCAGCTATTACTTCGAGCGCGAGGTGCTGGAGGCCAATCCGGGCTTCGCCCAGATGTTCTCCGAAGGGTTCACGGCCATCGTCGCCGCCGAGGACTACGCCACCGGCGTGACCACCCAGGTCGCCCTGGCGTCGGGCCTGCAGGACCAGGTGCTGTTCGGCCGCAACGAGCCGCCCCTGCACCACTACCACAACACCTTCCGCCGCGAGCTCGGCCTGCCGCCCCTGCCGGTCCGGACCTGATCGCCCCCTGGCGCGGGGGGCCATCTGGGGACTAGGCTCCCCCCATGTCCAAGTCCGACGACAAACTTTCCGCCCTCGAAAAGGCCCAGCTCGCCCTGGTTCACGCCCAGCAGCGGGCCATGGAGACCGGCCAGAAGGTGCTGGTGATCTTCGAAGGCCGCGACGCCGCCGGCAAGGACGGCACGATCCGGCGGGTCATCGAGCACCTGTCGGTGCGCAACACCCGCGTCGTCGCCCTGCCCAAGCCCTCCGACCGCGAGCGGTCGCAGTGGTACTTCCAGCGCTATGTCCCCCACCTGCCCGCAGCCGGCGAGGTCGTGATCTTCAACCGCTCCTGGTACAACCGCGGCGGGGTCGAGCCGGTGATGGGCTTCTGCACCCCGGAGGAGCACGAGGCCTTCCTGCGCGACGTCACCACCTTCGAGGCCATGCTGGTCGAGGCCGGCACGGTGCTGGTCAAGATCTGGCTGGACGTCTCCAAGGCCGAGCAGGCCAAACGGCTGGAGGAGCGCCGCACCGACCCGCTCAAGGTGCTGAAGTCCAGCCCCCTCGACGCCGCCGCCCAAGAGCGCTGGGACGCCTACACCGCCGCCCGGGACGAAATGCTGAAGCGCACCCACGGCCTGCGCACCCCCTGGGTCTGCGTGCGCAACGACGACAAGGCCGAGGGCCGGCTGGCCGTGCTGCGCCACCTGGTCAACGCCATCGCGCCGAAGGAGATCGCCCACGGGGTCAAGGACCCGGACCCTAAGATCCTGTTCCCCTTCGAGATCGAGGCCCTGGACGACGGTCGGCTGCAGAAATGACCGAGACCCTGTCCGCGGCCCAGGCCCGGCGCATCGCCTTGGCCGCCCAGGGCTTTGCGCAAAGCCGCCCCGAGGCGCCCGGCCGCCGCGACCTGATGAAGGTGGTCGACCGTCTGGGCGTGATCCAGATCGACTCGGTCAATGTGGTCAGCCGCACCCACTACCTGCCCTTCTTCTCCCGCCTGGGCGCCTATCCGCGCGAGGCCCTGGAAGACCTGGCCTGGGGCAAGAAGCCGGCCCTGTTCGAATACTGGATGCATGAGGCCAGCCTCTCGGCCCATTCCACCCAACCCCTGATGCGCTGGCGCATGGACGACGCGGCCGAGGGCGTCGGCGTCTGGAAGGGCGTGGCGCGGTTCCTGCGCACCCACCGCGACTTCATCGACAAGGCCATGGACGAGATCGCCCGGCGCGGACCGCTCTCGGCCTCGGAGTTGGAGATCGGCGAAAAGGGCGCCGGCGGCTGGTGGGGCTGGAGCGAGGGCAAGCGGGCGCTCGAATGCCTGTTCTGGACCGGCGAACTTACCGCCGCCACCCGCCGCTCCACCTTCGAGCGGGTCTATGGCCTGCCGGACAAGGTGCATCCGAAATCGGTGCGCGAGGCGCCCACGCCGCCCCGGGCCGAGGCCCAGCGCGAACTGCTCCGCATGGCCGCGCGCGCCATGGGCGTCGCCACCGAGCGGGACCTGCGCGACTATTTCCGCATGAGCCCGGCCGACTCCAAGGCCCGCGTCGCCGAACTGGTCGAGGCCGGCGAACTGACCCCGGTCACAGTGAAGGGCTGGGACCAGCCGGCCTATCTCCACCCGGCCGCCAGGCGCCCGCGCAAGGTGACGGCCAACGCCCTGCTCTCGCCCTTCGACAACCTGATCTGGTTCCGCGAGCGCACCGAGCGGCTGTTCGGCGTCCGCGTGCGGCTGGAGATCTACACCCCGGCCCACAAGCGCACCCACGGCTACTACGTCCTGCCCTTCCTGGAGGGCGAGGCCATCACCGCCCGCGTGGACTTAAAGGCCGACCGCAAGGCCGGCGTCCTGCTGGTCCAGGCCAGCCACGCCGAACCCGAGGCGACGCCGGAAACCCCCGCGGCCCTGGCCGCCGAGCTTCAGCTGATGGCCGCCTGGCTTGGCCTCAACCAGGTCCGCGTCATCGACAAGGGCGACCTGGCCGAAGCGCTGGAGAACGCCTTGCAGGCGACGAGGGTCTGACAGCCCCGCGGCGTGCGGCTCAGACGCCCTTCGGCGTCATCACCAGCCAGGGCGTCGGCGAACTGCGGAACTCCCAATGGGCCAGGAGCTGGTCCAGTTGCGAGGCGCCGCTCAGGAAGTCCGGCAGGGGCTGGGTGCGCGGACCAGGGTTGAGCTGCACGATCTCGTGGGTGTCGGCGAACCGGTCATAGACCCGCTGCCGAACGCCCGGCCGCGCGCCATCGTGGGTCTCGACGATCAGCCGCATACCGGCCAGGGCCGGCGCGAGGTCCGGGCGCAGGAGCTCGTCCTCCGCCCCTTCGACGTCCATGATCACCAGGCAGTTCAGCCCGGCGAAGTCCTGGAACCGCTCCGGCGTGAAATTGCCCTGCACGATCACCCGGTCCTCGACCCCGTTCAGCCGCGCCATCTCGCGGCAGGCGTCCAGGGCGACCGGATTGCGGTCATAGGCGAAGACCTTGGCGGCGGGAAACAAGCGGGCCAGGCCCACGGCGTAATAGCCCTCGGCGCACCCCACATCGATCACGCAATCGGCCCCGTCACGGGCGAAGGCCTCAAGATAGGGGTGCAGTTCGGCCTCGTAGGAGCCGAGCAGGCGCGGGGCCAGGGCGCCTTCCGCGGCGCCCGAGACATAGGTCATGCCGGCGAACGGTCCCGACAGCACCTTGCCGCCGTTCTGGGCCTTGAGAGCTTCGGCGATCATCCGGGAGCGCCAGACGGCCAGCACTCGCAGGCCGAGCTCGGCGTCCTGCGGGCACGCCATATGGCCGGGCCCATCCAGTCGCCCGCGAAACCAGCCGGAGATGTTCTCCAGATAGGTGGCCATCACTCTGCTCCAGGTTGATTACAACACCCCTGAACGCGCGAGTCGGCAACTGGTTTATGCTGCGACGGAATGTTTCAGCCTGGCTGCGGGTCAGACCATGCCTTGGGCCACCGCATGCAACCGAGCATAGGCCCCGCCGCGATCCACCAGCTCGTTATGGCGGCCCTCCTCCACCACCCGGCCCTGTTCGAACACCAGGATGCGGTCGGCGTGGCGGATGGTCGACAGCCGGTGGGCGATGACGATGGTGGTGCGCCCGGCCATCAGGGCCTCCATCGCCCCCTGCACCTCGCGCTCGGTCTCCACGTCCAGCGAGGACGTCGCCTCGTCCAGCACCAGGATCGGCGCATCGGCCAGGAAGGCGCGGGCGATGGCCACCCGTTGCCGCTCGCCCCCTGACAGCTTCACCCCCCGCTCGCCCACCAGGGTCTCATAGCCCTTGGGCAGCTTGACGATGAACTCGTGGGCGCGGGCCCGGCGAGCCGCCAGCTCGATCTCGTCAGGCGTGGCGTCCGGCCGTGCATAGGCGATGTTCTCAGCGATGGTCCGGTGGAACAGGGCCGGGTCCTGGGGCACCAGGGCGATGGCCCGGCGCAGGGACTGCTGGGTCACGGACGCGATGTCCTGGCCGTCGATCAGGATGCGCCCGCCGTCCAGGTCGTAGAGCCGCTGGATCAGCTTGACGAAGGTCGACTTCCCCGCCCCCGTCGCCCCCACCAGCGCCACCCGCTCGCCGGGCCGGATCGTCAGCGAGAAGTCGCGATAGAGTTGCGCCTCCGCCGCCTGGTAGCCGAAGTCGACCTGGTCGAAGACGATCTCGCCCAACTGGCTCGTCAAGGCGGGCGCGCCCGGCCGGTCGGCGACCTGGGGCGACATGCCGGCGTAGCGGGCAACATCCTCCACATCCACCAGGCCCTTCTGGGTCATGCGGATCTGGTCGCCGATATTGCGCAGATAGCCGCTCATCAGCATGAATGAGGTGATGGCGAAGGCCACGTCCCCGGCGCTGGCCTCGCCCTTGGTCCACAGGTGGATCAAAAGCCCGGTCAGACCGGCCTGCAGCACCACCAGGATCAGGTTCTGGGCCAGCCAGACATTGGTGCCCGCCACCCAGCTGCGCGCCGCCGCCTGCGCCCAGGCCCGGGTGACGCCGGCGATCCGCGTCTCCTCGCGATCCTCCGCGCCAAAGGCCCGCACGGTGGGGTTGGAAGTCACCGCGTCGGCCAGGGCGCCGCCGATCCGCGAATCGAACCCGACCGCCTTCTGGTTCAGGGGCCGCACATAGGTCGAGGTCAGGAACAGGTTCGAGGCGATATAGAGCGCCACCACCAGACCGGCGAAGGTCCCCACCATCGGCCAGCGCAGGATCATCATCACCGCCAGGCCGATCAGCACCAGGAAGGCCGGACCCAGCCACATGACGAAGGCGTCGGAGACCACGTCATAGCCCCACATGGCCCGTGACAACCGCCGCACCGTCGCGCCCGCAAAGGTGTTGGCGTGCCAGTCGGCGGAAAAGCCCTGGACCTTGGCGAACCCTTCGTCGGTCATCTCGCGCATGTTCTGGGCCGCCAGCGGGATCCAGAAGCGGGGCGCGACATTGCGGGTCACCGAGAAGGCGAAATAGACCCCGACGAACACCGCCCACGCCGTCCAGGCGAGGTCCGCCGCCTGTGGCCCCTTGGCCAGGGCGTCAACCAGCTTGCCCGCCGCCCATGGGGTGGCGAGGTCAAAGCCGGTGGCGATGATCGAAAACCCCACCGTCCCCGCCAGCAGGCCCTTCCGACGCAGCCAGAAGGCCGTGATGAAGCCCAGGACCTGACGGTTGGTCAGGATCCGCGTCTGCGGCTCCTCGGCGTCCTCGTACTGTTCCGTCACGTCTGATCCCCTACGCGCATCTGGAAAGCCGTCCCCCTCAACGGGGGACGGCTCTAGGCCAGAGCCTCCGCCACGGCGTTCAGCCGGGCATAGGCCCCACCCTTGGCGACCAGCTCGAAATGGCCGCCCTCCTCGATCACCCGGCCGCCTTCGAACACCAGGATGCGGTCCGCATGCCGGATGGTCGACAGCCGGTGGGCGATGACCACCGTCGTGCGGCCGGCCATCAGCTCCTCCATGGCCGCCTGCACCTGGCGCTCAGTCTCCACGTCCAGGGACGAGGTGGCCTCGTCCAGCACCAGGATCGGCGCATCGGCCAGGAAGGCCCTGGCGATGGCCACCCGTTGCCGCTCGCCGCCCGACAGCTTCACCCCCCGCTCGCCCACGGCTGTGTCATAGCCGAGCGGCAGGCGGGCGATGAAGTCGTGGGCCCGGGCCCGCTTCGCCGCCAGGATGATCTCCTCCATCGTCGCCTCGGGCCGCGCATAGGCGATGTTCTCGGCGATGGTCCGATGGAACAGGTTCGGGTCCTGCGGCACCACCGCGATGGCGCGCCGCAGGGAGGCTTGCGTGACCCCCGCGATGTCCTGGCCGTCGATCAGGATCCGGCCCTCGTCCACGTCATAGAGCCGCTGCAGCAGCTTCACGAAGGTCGATTTGCCGGCCCCGGTCGAGCCCACCAGCGCCACCCGCTCGCCCGGCGCGATGGCGAGGGAGAAGTTCTCATAGAGCGGATAGGCCTGGCGGTCGTAGCCGAAGGTCACCTTGTCGAACACCACCGCGCCCGACTGGCCGCGGAACGCCGTCGCCTGCGCACGGTCCGCCAGCTGGGGCGGGGTGCGCATGTAGCTGGCCACGTCGCTCATGTCGTCGAGGCCCTTCTGCAGGTTGCGGGTGTTCTCGCCGAAGGTCCGCAAATAGCCGGCCATGACGATGAACGAGGTCACGGCGAAGGCGACGTCGCCCGGCGTGGCCTGACCCTTGGACCAGGCGTGGACCAGGAACCCGGTCAGGCCGGCCTGCAGGGCGACCATCATCAGGTTCTGCCCCAGCCCCACATTATTGCCCCGGTTCCAGGTGCGCCGCTGGGCGTTGCGCCAGCGGTCCACATGGGCCTCGAAGCGGCGGGCCTCGCGGTCCTCCGCGCCGAAGCTCTTGACCACCGCATTGCCCGACAGGGCGTCGGCCAGGGCCGCGCCGATGCCGGAGTCCAGCGCATTGGCCGCCAGGTTCGCCGGGCGGATATAGAGATTGATCATCGCCACATTGTAGACGGCGAACACCGTCACCAGCACGGCCACGAACACCCCGGCCCAGAACCAGTGCAGGCCGATGGAGATCGACAGCCCGGCCAGCACGATGAAGGTCGGGATCAGCCCCCACAGCATGCTGTCGGAGGCGCTGTCATAGCCCCACATGGCCCGGCCCACCCGGCGCACGGTGGCGCCGGCGAAGGTCGAGGCGTGCCAGTCGGACGAGAAGTCCTGCACCCGGCGGAAGGCCCGCGTCACCATCCGCGCCATGATCCGGCTGTAATAGCCGTTCGACAGGCGGAACATGTAGAGCCGCAGGATCCAGTAGCCAAGGTACAGGCCCGACAGGGTCGCCCAGGCGATCCAGGCCTTGTCCACCGGATGATCGGCGCGGCCCACCGTGTCCACCAGGGCGCGCGTGGCCCAGGGGATGGTCAGGTCGCACAGGATCGAGCCCAGCATGAAGGCCAGGATCAGGGCGAACCGCCCCGGCTCCTCGATCCAGTGCCGGAACATGAAGGCCAGCACCTGGCGGTTGGGGATCTCCGCCCCGCGCTCGTCGTCATTGTCGACCAGACTAGTCATTGGCCGCCTCCAGTCTGCGGGGGCGGGCCACCTGGCGCAGGGCCTGGGCGATGGCGATGGGCCGGCCGCGCTGTCGTCGCCAAGGCGCGTCGGCGCCGAACAGCCGCTCGGCCAGGTACAGGCCCAGCCAGGCGGCGTTGGCCGCGGGGTCGCGCGGCCAGCTGCGTATGAGGAAGTCCAGTCGTTCCGCCTCGGCGCGATCGCGCCGGGCTTCGTCCAGGGAATGAAACATGTATGGCGTCCGAAAAGGGAGAAGGACCCGGAGTCCGGACGCCAAGCGAGGCGTCGGGATCAGGGCGAATAGGCGGGAAGTCGCGCTAGGACCGGGAGACCCGGTGGGGCGGCGGCGGAGGCGGAGACTCGAGGCGGCCGGTCAGCAACCGGTCGGTCGGGTCTTTCCAAGACCTCGGGCGGCAGCCCGGTAATCCACGGCGACGAATGTGGGGGCGTTTGCGATAGCAATCATCTTCGCGAGCCCTCCTTTCGTGTCGCGTGGAGGTTGAACGCTAGGCGCGCCCTCCCTGAGCGTCAACCAAGCCTCCGCGCATATTTTTGACTGCGGCGCCAAAGACACGGTGGGCCTTGCCCATGTCCCCTGGTCTTTCATTTGGTCGTCATGGCCGGGGTTGTCCCGGCCACCCATGAACTCCGTGAACGCGGGGTGGGCGCAGGCGGCGCCTCAGCGATCAGACTTGAAGCTCAGGCGCGTATGGGTGGCCGGGACAAGCCCGGCCATGACGGCATGGGAGGAAGTCACCAGCGGCCCCGGAACCGGATCACCTCCACCAAGGGGCCAAGGGTTCCCCTAGCCTCGCCGCCGACGCCGCCCTAAACCACCGCCATGACCGCGCCCTCGGACATCCTTCCCGACGCCGCCCCGACCAACTGGGTGGACCGCCATGCGCCGGCGCCCCTGCGCCCCTGGCTGAAGCTCGGCCGCTTCGACCGGCCGGCGGGGATCTGGCTGCTGATGCTGCCCGGCTGGCAGGGGATCGCCCTCGCCGGCGCCATGAAGGGCGAAGGGCCCAACCTCCTGCTGCTGGCCGAGGTGTTCGCCGGCGCCGCCCTGATGCGCGCCGCGGGCTGCGCCTATAACGACATCGTCGACCGCGACTTTGACGCTCAAGTGGCCCGCACCGCCGGCCGCCCCATCCCGTCCGGCCAGATCAGCGTCAAGCAGGCCTGGGCCTTCGTCGCCGCCTGCTGCCTGGTCTCCCTGGGCGTCCTGCTCACCATGCCGCTGATCGCCATCGCGCTCGGCGCTGGCTCGCTGGCCCTCGTCGCCGCCTATCCGTTCATGAAGCGGATCACCTGGTGGCCCCAGGCCTGGCTGGGCCTGACCTTCAACTGGGGCGCCTTGCTGGGCTTCGCGGCCGCGACCGGCGGCCTCGGCTGGCCGGCCGTCCTGCTCTACGCCGGCGGCGTCTTCTGGACCCTCGGCTACGACACCATCTACGCCGTCCAGGACCTGGAGGACGACGCCCTGGCCGGCGTGAAGTCCTCGGCCCTGCGGCTTGGATCCGCCGCGCCCCAGGCTGTGCTCGGCTTCTATGTCCTGGCCTTCGTCCTGGCCCTGGCCGCCGCCTGGGTTGGTGGGCTAGGCCCCCTGTTCCTGCCGCTCGCCGCCGCCTACGGCGTCCACCTCTCCCGCCAGGCCGCCCGCCTGGACGTCACCGATGGCGCGGGCGCGCTGAAGCTCTTCAAGTCGAACACCACCGCCGGCGCCGTCCTCTTCGCCGCCCTGGTTTGCGGCCTTTGGAAAGGGCCGGGGGTGGGGTTCTGAACTCGGGTGTCATCCCGGAAAGCGCGCAGCGCTTGTCCGGGACCCAGACGCGCGGGGTTTTCCGGAGAGATCGGTGTCTATGGGTCCCGGTCTTTCGCTGACGCGAAAACCGGGATGACAGTTCGGGGCGCCATCCCGCCCAAAAATATGGCACGCTCCACGCCATGGCCGTCGCAGCACGTGTTGATCCGAAAACCATCTTCACCCCCGAGGAGTGGGCGCCGCTCGCCCGCCGGTCCTCCTGGAAGGGGCTGTTTCTCCTGGCCCACGCCTGGGCGGTGATCTTCGCCGCCGGCGCCATGGTGGTCATCTGGCCGCTCACCCTGCCGCTCGCCGTGATCATCATCGGCGGCCGCCAGCTGGGTCTGGCCATCCTGATGCACGACGCCGCCCACGGCGCCCTGCACGGCGACCTCAAGCTCAACGACCTGGCCGGCGAATGGCTGACCGGCGGCGGGCTGGCCCGCTACCGCACCTATCACCTGGGCCACCACAAGTTCGCCCAACAGGCCGAGGATCCGGACCTGGTCCTGTCCGCGCCCTTCCCGATCACGCCCCTGTCCCTGCGCCGCAAGATGATCCGCGACCTGACCGGCCAGACCGCCTTCAAGCAGCGGTTCGGCGATCTGATCGCCCGGCTGAAGGCCCGCAAGCCCGGCCAGCCCCTGCTGCCCATCCTCGCCGAGGAAGTCCGCCGCAAGCGCCGCTGGTTGCTGGGCGGGGTGATCATCACCGCCATCGGCTCGCTGTTCGGCGCCTGGTGGGCCTGGCCGGTGCTCTGGGTCCTGCCCCAGTTCACCTGGTTCCCGCTCATCACCCGGCTGCGCAACATCGCCGAGCACGCCTGCGTGGCCAAGGACGAGCCCGACCCCTTACGCCACGCCCGCACCACCCACGCCGGCTGGCTCGCCCGCATGACACTCGCGCCCTACTTCGTGAACTATCACTGCGAGCACCACATGTTCATGCATGTGCCCTGCTACAACCTGCCCCGCGCCCACCGCCTGCTGCAGAAAAAGGGCGTGATCGACGGCATGCTCTACGAGCCCGGCGGCTACGGCGCGGTCCTGAAACTGGCGACGAGCAAGGCAGCCTAGCCCAAGCCCTGCGGCCTGCTACAAGGCCCCATGATCCTCCCCACACCCGAGGGCCGGCGCGCCTTCATCCTTGAGAACACGCGGGTCCAGAGCCCGCCGCACACGCCCGAGCTGGTCCTGCGGCTGGCCGATGAGGTCACCCCGATCTGGCGGCTGACCGAGGAAGCCCTGCAGGAGATCGGCCTGCCGCCGCCCTTCTGGGCCTTCGCCTGGGCCGGTGGCCAGGCGCTCGCCCGCTACGTCCTCGACCATCCCGACCTCGTCGCCGGCAAGCGGGTGATCGACTTCGCCTCCGGCTCCGGCATTGTCGGGATTGCGGCCATGAAGGCGGGCGCCGCCAGCGTGCTCGCCGCCGACATCGACGTCTTCTGCGGCGCGGCCCTGGCCCTCAACGCTGAGGCCAACGGGGTCGAGATCGCCTTCACCGATCAGGACCTGCTGGACGCCCCGCCGCCGCCCGCCGACGTCATCCTGGCCGGCGACATCTGCTACGAGAAGCCGCTGGCGGAAAAGGTCATGGCCTGGCTCGCCGCCGGTCGCGCGGCCGGCGCCACGGTGCTGATCGGCGATCCGGGTCGCAGCTACTTTCCCCGCGAGGGCCTGACGAAGCTCGCCGAATACCAGGTCCCCACCACCCGCGAACTGGAAGACCAGGAGGTCAAGAAGACCGCGGTCTGGACTCTGCCGGCCTGACCGGCTAGCCTGGAACAAATTAAGAACATCTGGAGCGCGCGATGATCGGCGACAGCAAGATCAGCTATGTGGAACTGCCCGGGACCGACCTGGCCGCCACCAAGGATTTCTACGCCAGCGCCTTCGGCTGGCGGTTCACCGACTATGGCCCGACCTATACGGCCTTCGGCGACGCCGAGGCGGGGATCGACGGCGGCTTCGACGCTGACGCCGACGGGGTGAAGGTCCCGCTCGTCGTTCTGTTCGCCCACGACCTGGAGGCGATGTTCGCCAAGGTGACCGGGGCCGGCGGCGTCATCACCCGCCCCATCTTCGCCTTCCCGGGCGGGCGCCGCTTCCACTTCCGCGACCCCAGCGGCAACGAACTGGCGGTGTTTACGGAAGACTCCTCCGGGAATTGATCTTTCGACATTTAGCACCTTAAAGATGCTTTCGACGAAAGCGGGGTGGGCGACATGGTGAGATTGCGCGCGGCGGCCTTGGTCGCGGGACTCATGATGTTCGGGGCCGGTCCCAGCCTCGCCGCCACCGCGCTGCCGCCGATCGCCGCCGCGCCGGACCTCGCGCCCGACGCGGTGGTTCAACCCTTCGCCCTCACGCGCGTCACGGCCCGGATCCCGCGCGGCGCGCAATGGGGCGTGTTGAGGGGAGGCCTGCTTTGCGGTCCCGAAGAGAAGCTGATTTGGCAAGGCGGGGCGATGAAGGTCGATATGGCCGCCTTCGACACCGTGTTTCGCGAGGAAATGCAGAAGGTCGGCTTCAAGGTCGCCGGCGATCCGCAGGATCTGTTCTCTGACGGCCCGGCCAACACCGACTATGCGGTCGCCGGCGCAATCTCGCGGATCGACGCCCAGCCCTGTTTTCCGAACTCTGGCTTTGGCGATCTCGTCTCGATCAGCGGCTCGATCATCATGGATGTGGAATGGACGGTCTATTCCCGCCTCAGGCGCGAGGTCGTCGCCAAGATCACCACGTCCGGCGGGTACCAGCAGCGCCGGTCCGCGCCGGGCGCCTTTGACCTGATGCTGAACAGCGCCTTCGCGGCCAATGTGCAGAACCTCACCGCGGCGGAGGCCTTTCGGAGCGTGGTGCTCTCATCGCCCCAACAGGCGACGGCGCCCGGCGCCGCGGCGACGCCCGATGCGGAAATCCTGCTGAAAGGCTCCCTGTCGGCCAAGGGCCGCCCCCTGTCGGAGTCCGTCGGCTCCGTCGTGACGATCCTGACCGGGTCGGCGATGGGCAGCGGCTACCTCGTCTCCACCGAGGGCCACATCCTCACCAACCGGCATGTGGTCGGCGATGCGCGGCAGGTGAAGGTCCGCTGGTCAGACGGGTTCGAGGCCATGGGTGACGTGCTCCGCTCCCATGCCCAGCGGGACGTCGCCATCATCCTGAGCCGACCGCATGGCCGCGAGCCGCTGCCCCTTAGGACCAAGCCCGCTCAGCTGGGCGAGGTCGTGTTCGCTATCGGCACGCCGCTCGACCCCAAGCTCCAGAACACCATCACCAAGGGCATCGTCTCGGCCAAGCGCACGGAAGACGGCTTCGCCTTCATCCAGAGCGACGCGGCGACCAACCACGGCAACAGCGGCGGCCCCCTGCTCGACGAAAAGGGCCAGGTCATTGGCATGGCGGTCGCGGGGATGATGGTGAACGACGCCCAGGTGGGTCTGAACCTCTTCATCCCCATCAGCGACGCCCTGGATTTCCTCAATCTCAAGCCCGCGCCCTGAGCCCGCACCCTGAGCCCTCCGCTGCCTGACACCAAAGTGTCACCGCCCTGTCGTAAAGCCCTGACCATAACCTCGGCGGGGGCATCCGATGAAAAGCTGCGGCGACTGCGGCATGTGCTGCAAGCTCCTGGCGATCCAGGCGCTCGACAAGGCCCCGAACGTCTGGTGCGACCACTTCAAGCGCGGCTGTTCGATCTACGCCGACCGGCCGCCCGCCTGTCAGAACTTCGTCTGCCTGTGGCTGGACTCCGACAAGCTCGACGACGCCTGGCGGCCCGACAAGGCCCGCTTCATCATGTACACGGAAAAGGACGGCCAGCGGCTCAATGTCATCGTCGATCCGGCCCAGCCCATGGCCTGGAAGCGCGAGCCCTACTATCGGCGCATCAAGGCCATGTCCCAGCGGGTGGAGGACGGCTACGAGCTGGTGGTCTGCATCGGCGATCAGCGGATCGTGGTCTTCCCGCACGAGGACGTGGACCTGGGCCGGGTGAACCCCGACCACAAGATCGTCTCCGGCTTCGCCCTGCGCGACGGCCAGAAGGTCCCCTACGCCATGGTGCTCAGCGACCTGGACGGCGCGGCCTCCGTCTAGACCTCGGCGCCGGCGGGCCTAGACTGGCCCCATGAGCGCGCCCACCTTCTTTGAAACCGGCGAGGCCTTCCGGGACTGGCTGGCCGCGCACCACGCCAGCGCGCCCGAGCTGTCGGTCGGCTTCTGGAAGGTGGGCTCGGGCCGGCCATCAATGACCTGGCCGCAGTCGGTGGACCAGGCCCTGTGCTTCGGCTGGATCGACGGGGTGCGCCACCGGATCGACGACGAGGCCTATCGCATCCGCTTCACCCCCCGAAAGCCCGGCGGGATCTGGAGCCAGGTCAATCTGAAGCGCTTCGCTGAGCTGGAGGCCGCCGGCCTGGTCGCCCCCGCCGGCCGCGCGGCCCACGCCGCCGGCCAGGCCCGGACCCTGGAATACTCCTACGAAAAGCCCACGGCGGACTTCTCAGACGAGGAGCTCGCCCGCTTCCAGGCCGACGCCGCCGCCTGGAACGGGTTCCAGGCCTTTCCGCCCTGGTACCGGAAGGTCGCGATCCATCGGGTCGTCTCGGCCAAGGGCGCCGCGACACGGGCCAGGCGCCTCGACATCCTCATCGCCGCCAGCGCCGAAGGGCGCCAACTGGGATCAGCCACCAAATGACCCCCGACGAAATGCGCCAGATCGCCCTGTCCTTCCCCGGCGCGGAGGAAGGCGTCTCCTATGGCCACCCGGCCTTCAAGGTGAACGGCAAGTTCTTCACCCGCCTGCGGAAGGAGGACGCCAGCGTCGTCCTGACCGGCATCCACATCGATGAACGCGAGATGCTGATGGAGGCCGAGCCCGGCACATTCCACATCACCGCCCACTATCGCGACTACCCGGCGGTGCTGGCCCGCATCGAGACCCTGCACCCCGGCTCCTTCCGCAACTTCCTCGAACGCCGCTGGCGCGAGATCGCCCCGAAGAAGTGGGTCAAGGAGTACGACGCCCAAAGCCAAACCTGACGTCATGGCCGGGCTTGTCCCGGCCACCCATACGCGCGGGAAACTCAGGTCGCGGCGCGGCGGCGAGCCCTGGCGCTCTAACGACAGATACGGAGATCATGGGTGGCCGGGACAAGCCCGGCCATGACGTTCGAGTTTAGAACTCGTCCTCGATGGACGCCCGGAACAGTTCGAACAGCTCCGCGGCCCGCTCCGGCGTCGGCTCGTCCTCGGCCTCAGCGGGCGCGGGCGGCGGCGAGAGCGCCGTGATCCGCCCGGCCACCGCCCCGTTCTGCACCAGGAGCAGCTCCTCGCCCTCCTCCAGCCCCACCAACAGGGCGGCAAGCTTCGGGGGCAGGTCATCAAGGTCGAGGCGCTTCATGCGCGCGAGCTTAAGCCCCAGCCCGCGTGACAGCCAGCCCCGCGCGCCCTAACTACGCCCTCAAGTCAGGAGCAGACACATGGCCTACCGATCCTTGCGGGACTTCATCGCCAAGCTCGAAGCCGCCGGCGAGCTCGTCCGGGTCAGCGAGCCCGTCTCCTCCGTCCTGGAGATGACCGAGATCCAGCGCCGCCTGCTGGCCACCGGCGGCCCCGCCGTGCTGTTCGAGAACGTCATCCGCGCCGACGGCCAGCCGTCGTCAATGCCCTGCCTGGTCAACCTGTTCGGCACGGTGAAGCGGGTGGCCATGGGCGTCACCCTCGACGGGGTCGAGCGCACCACCGCCGGCGAGCTGCGCGAAGTGGGCGAACTCCTGGCCTTCCTGCGCAATCCCACCCCGCCGCGCGGCTTCCGCGACGCCATGGAGATGCTGCCGCTCGCCCAGACCGTCATGTCCATGCGGCCCAACACCGTGAAGAAGGCGCCGGTGCAGGAGGTGGTGCTGAAGGGCGACCAGGTCGACCTCACCCAGCTGCCGATCCAGACCTGCTGGCCGGGTGAGCCCGCCCCCCTGATCACCTGGCCGCTGATCGTGACCAAGGGCCCGTCCGAAGACCGCGAGGACGACTACAATCTCGGCATCTACCGCATGCAGGTGCTCTCGAAGAACCGCACCATCATGCGCTGGCTGGCCCACCGCGGCGGCGCCCAGCATCACCAGCGCTGGAAGAAGGCCGGCAAGCGCGAGCCCCTGCCCGCGGCCGCCGTCATCGGCGCCGATCCCGGCACGATCCTGGCCGCCGTCACCCCGGTGCCCGACACCCTCAGCGAATACCAGTTCGCGGGCCTGATGCGCGGCAAGAAGCTGGACCTGGTCCCCGCCAAGACCGTGCCCCTGATGGTCCCGGCCCAGGCCGAGATCGTGCTCGAGGGCCACGTCCTGCTGGACGAGTACGCCGACGAGGGCCCCTACGGCGACCACACCGGCTACTATAATTCCGTCGAACGCTTCCCGGTGTTCGAGGTCAGCGCCATCACCATGCGCCGCGACCCGATCTACCTGACCACCTTCACCGGCCGGCCGCCGGACGAGCCCAGCGTGCTGGGCGAGGCCCTGAACGAGGTCTTCATCCCCCTGCTGCGCCAGCAGTTCCCGGAGATTGTCGACTTCTGGCTGCCGCCGGAGGGCTGCTCCTACCGGATCGCCGTGGTGTCGATGAAGAAGGCCTATCCCGGTCACGCCAAGCGCGTGATGATGGGCGTCTGGAGCTATCTGCGCCAGTTCATGTACACCAAGTGGGTCATCGTCGTGGATGACGACGTCGACGCCCGCGACTGGAAGGACGTCATGTGGGCCCTGTCGACCCGCATGGACCCGGCCCGCGACATCACCGTCATCGAGAACACCCCCATCGACTACCTGGACTTCGCCTCGCCGGAGAGCGGCCTGGGCTCCAAGATCGGGCTGGACGCCACCAACAAGTGGCCGCCTGAGACCCACCGCGAATGGGGCGAAAAGCTCGGCATGGACCAGGCCACCATCGACCTCGTCACCGAGAAATGGGCCAAGCTCGGCCTGCCGGGTTCAGGCGATCCGGTGAAGTAAGAGCATCCTTCTCCCCTTGCGGGAGAAGGTGGCCTGGCGGAGCCAGGTCGGATGAGGGGTCTCTCAGACCTCTCATCCTCACCATCAGCTCAAGCCGGACAAGCAAGCAAGACCCCTCATCCGGCCCTTCGGGCCACCTTCTCCCACAAGGGGAGAAGGGCCGCACGCGCACCCCCTTGCCCTCGCCGCCGTTTCCGTCTCCAACTGCCTCCCACGTCGCGGTCAGGAGAACAGCGTTATGGACACCATCACCTCCGGCCACGCCGCCGCCCTCTGGGTGGGGCTCAATCTCTTCCTGCTCTTGACCCTGTCCCTGCTGGTCGTGCGCCAGCGCCAGCGGCACAAGGTGGCCCTGGGCGATGGCGGGGTGCCCGAGCTCGCCCAGGCGATCCGCACCTTCGGCAACGCCACCGAATATGTCCCCGCCGCCCTGGTCGGCCTGGCGGTCCTGGCCATTGTCGAGGCCCCGCCGCTGGCCATCCACGTGGCCGGTTTCGTGTTCTTCGTGGGCCGCGTGCTGCACGCCGTCGGCCTGTCCAGCTCGGGCGGGACCTCTTTCCCCCGCGCCATCGGCATCCTGATGACCTGGATCGGCTACGTCTTCCTGGGCGCGGTCCTGTTGTTCTACGCCGTCGCCTGAGCTTGCCGCGGGCGCGTCCGCCAGCCATATGGCGGGGATGGATGAAAACCTGCTAGCCGATGTCGTCGCCGCCGCCCTGAAGGCTGGAGCCGACGCCGCCGAAGCCGTGGGCGCCGAACGCAGCGCCTTCGGGGTCAATGTCCGCCTGGGCGAACTGGAAGAGGTCGAGCGCGAGGAGTCCCGCGACATCGGCCTGCGGGTCTTTGTCGGCCAGCGCCAGGCCACCGTCTCCGGCTCCGATATCTCGGCTGAGGCCCGCGCCAAGCTGGTGGAACGCGCCGTGGCCATGGCCCGGCTCGCCCCGGAAGACCCCTATGCGGGCCTGGCTGATCCCAGCCTCTACGCCAAGGGCGCCCTGCCCGACCTCGACCTGTTCGACGGCTCGGAGCCGACGCCGGAAACCCTCGAGGCCCGCGCCCGCGCCGCCGAGGACGCCGCACGCGCCATGCCGCGGATCAGCAATTCCGAAGGCGGCTCGGCCTCGCACTCCAGCGCCGTCTGGCGCCTGGTCACCTCGGCCGGCTTCTCCGGGACCCACCGGGCCTCGGGCTTTTCGGTCGGTGCCTCGGTTGTGGCCGGAGAAGGCGACGAGATGGAAAGCGGCTATGACGGCCGCTCCACCCGCTGGCAGTCTGACCTGCCCTCGCCGGAGGCCATCGGCGCCGAGGCCGGTCGTCGCGCCGCCGCCCGCCTGGGCGCGCGCAAGATCGCCTCGACCACCGCCCCGGTGATCTTCGAGAACCGCCTGGCCACCTCGCTGATCGGTCCGCTGATCGGCGCCATCTCTGGCCCCTCGATCGCCCGCGGCACCTCGTTCCTGAAGGACAAGCTGGGCCAGCAGGTCTTCGCCAAGGGGATCCGCATCACCGATGACCCGCACAAGGTCCGCGGCCTCGGCTCCTCGCCCTTCGACGACGAGGGCGTCGCCAACCGCGCCTGGGACCTGATCGATGACGGCGTCCTGACCACCTGGCTCATGAACACCTCGTCGGCCCGCCAGCTGGGCCTGGCCTCCACCGGCCATGCGTCGCGCGGCCTGGCCGGCCCCGCCGGGGTGTCGACCTCCAACCTCACGGTCCAGCCGGGGGACAAGGACCAGGCGGCCCTGATGCGCGACGCAGGGAGCGGCGTTCTGATCACCTCGATGTTCGGCCCCTCGCTGAACGGCAACACCGGCGACTGGTCGGTGGGCTGTGCGGGCTTCTGGTTCGAGGGCGGCGAGATCGCTTATCCGGTCAACGAGATCACCGTGGCCGGCAACCTCATCGACATCTACGCCCGGCTGGTTCCGGGCTCGGACCTGGAGATCCGCGGCTCTGCCAACGCGCCCTCGATCCTGGTCGACGGACTGGCCATCGCGGGGAAATGAGCTTCGAGGCCGACCTTGCCCTGATCCGAGACGCGGCCCACGCGGCCGGGGCGCTCGCCTCGCGCATGCGCGACGCCGGCCTGACCATCGAGATGAAGGCCGGCGATTCCCCGGTCACCGACGCCGACCTAGCCGTCGACCGCCTGCTGATCGACACCCTGCGCACCGCCCGCCCGGACTATGGCTGGCTGTCGGAGGAGACGGCCGACAACCTCGACCGTCTGGCCTGCCGCCGCCTCTTCGTGGTCGACCCGATCGACGGCACCCGCGCCTATATGAAGGGCCGGCCGTGGTGGTCAGTCTCCATCGCCGTGATCGAGGATGACCAGCCGGTCGCCGGCGTGGTCTTCGCCCCCGACGTCAACGAGACCTATTGCGCGATCCGCGGCGCCGGTGCGCGGCGCAATGACGCGCCCATCGCGCCGTCGACCCGCGCCGAACTCGAAGGCGCGGGCATGGTCGGCGATGTGCGGATGTTCCAGCATCCCGCCTGGCCCCAGCCCTGGCCGTCCATGCGGATCGAGGCGCGCAACTCCACCGCCTATCGCATGTGCCTTGTGGCGGCTGGGGAATTCGACGCCGCCCTGGCCCTGGTGGCCAAGGCCGACTGGGACCTGGCCGCCGCCGACCTGATCGCCCGCGAGGCCGGCGCCGTCGCCTGCGACCATCTCGGGCGCCCCTTCGCCTATAACGGCCCGAACCCGTCGCAACACAGCCTGCTGTGCGCTGCGCCCGGCGTGGCGCCATTGATCCTTAACCGGGTCTCGCATATCGCCTTGGGCAATTGATTCCGTAAGGGAACTTCATGCCTCATCGTCAACTTCTCCACCTCGTCATCGGCGGCGAGCTGGAGGACGTGGAACACAACACGTTCCGCGACCTCTCCAAGGTCGACCTGGTCGGCGCCTACGCCAGCTACGAGGAAGCCCTCGCCGCCTGGCGCGCCAAGGCCCAGTCCACCGTCGACAACGCCCTGATGCGCTACTTCATCATCCACGCTCACAAGCTGCTCAGCCCGAGCGACGACCCCGACCACCACTAAGGTCGGCGCGCGGGAGGGGCGGCCCCCACCGATAGTGTCCATGCGCCGCATGGATCGCCATCAGGGCCAGAGGCTCCTCCCGCGTTCCACCGCCGTTGTTCTGCACGATGCGCGGCCACAGGCCGCCCGCCACCACGATCGCCACATGCGGCCGGCCGCCGGGCAAGGTCAGCCAGGTCAACAGATCGCCCGGCCGCAACGCCCCGCTGAAATCCACTCCAAGCCGCCAGCCGTCAGCTTCCCAGAGCTTCGCGCCCTGCCGCCGCCAGAAGGTCTCCAGGTTCGGGACCCGGCGATGATCGATATTGGCGTCCGGTCGCTTCAGCCCCCAGGTGGTAGGATAGGCGGCGAAGTCGCCGGCCATGTCCTCGTGGATCAGCTGCTGCAGGTCCAGCCCCCAGGCGTCCCGCACAGCCCGCACCACCACATCGGCGCAGACCCCGGTCCGGCGGGGCACGTCCCCGCCCGGATAGGCGAGCTTGCGATAGGCCGGATCATACCCGGGGGTCACGCCCACCTGCCGCCGCGCCGCCGCCGCCAGCCGCTCCCCCGGCGTTGCGGCCTGCCCGCCCGGCGCAGCCAGCTCCGCGCCCAGTCCAACCAGCACCGCACGCCGCGAAGGGGTCATGGCAGCTCCCAAAGCCAAGACGCCCAGCCTGCACCAAACAGGATTGAGGCGAAACCTCCCCCACCCTCCGCACATCCCGGCGAATGCCGGGATCCAGGTGAAGCCTCGAGCGCACCCGGCAGATCAGCCGCCCAGCCCTATGACCTGGACCCCGGCCTTCGCCGGGGTGAGCGGCGTGAGAGCAGCTTCAACTTGACGAGAACAAAAAACGAACATATCGTTTCCGTCAAGCCAATTCCATCGTGAATACAGCGCCTTGCCCCCGGCCGACGCCCCTTTGCGCCGCCGCCGAAACCCGTTCGTCAATGTTGACGTCAAAGCCCCAGCGCGTGGGGTTCAATACCACTGCAACAAGTGGCTAAAGTCGGCGGCTACTCCCGCTTCACCAGCCCGTCGGTCAGCAGGCGGCCCCACATCTGGCTGCGGAAGTCGGCCTTGATGCCGGCCTCGTCATAGGCCGGGCTGTCCACCCATTCGAGGAAGGTCTGGCCCTGAGGCTCACCCTCGGCCAGGTAGCGCTCGAAGGTGTAGTCCAGCACCCCGGTCTTGCCCTGCTTCACGTGCAGGTACTTCAGGGACAGCTGGTCCAGGGCCTCGCGGATCGGCAGGCCCTTGCGGAAGTGCATGTAGAAGACGCTCATGATGCCGGCCCGGTCCGCGCCGGACTTGCAGTGCATCAGGGCCGGATACTCCAGGGTCTCGAACAGGGCCTTCGCGCCATGCACCCGCGCCCGGCTCGGCACCTCGCGCGAGGTGATGGTGAAGTCCACCATCTTCAGGCCCAGGCGCTCGCAGGCGTCCTTCTCCAGCGCATAGAAGCTGGCGTCGAACCCGCCGCGCAGGTTGACGATGGTCTTGATCCCTTGGGCCTTCCAGCGCTCGAGCTGGAACGGCCACGGCTGGTTTGTCCGCACCAGCTCGTCGCTGATCCAGTGCGCGTTGGAGAACCTCAGCCGCAGATAGGCGTGGTCCTTCCAGAGGTAGTCCATATAGGTCGCGAAGCGGCCGCGCGGGGTGGTCAGGTCGAAGTCGGCCAAGGGGGGCTCCGGAAGGTCTTACGCCCCTAACTAAGGGCCTATGGGCGTGAACGGAAGCTTTGCGCGTCAAAGCCCCCTATATGGGCGTGGTCTTGACTTCACCGCGCCGACAGCCGACCCAGACCCCGATGACCGCCGCTGTACCCGAGCCCGCCGAGCTTTCGGCCCGCGACCTGATCGGGCGGGTCGCGCGGGTCTACCTCGCGCCCCGCTGGAAGGGGTTGGCCGGCGCCCTGGTCGCCGCGGTGGTGGTCGCCGTGCTGTCGGCCCAGCTGGTCCGCATCCTGGAGCCGGCGGTGAACGACCTGATGGTCACCCACAAGCCGGGCGCCCTGATCACCATTCCGCTGGCCATCGCCGCCATGGCCATCGGTCGCGGCCTGGCCCAGGTGATCCAGGCCTCGCTGATCAACCGCATCGGCAACGCCGTGGTCGGCGACGTCCAGGTGCAGCTGTTCGGCAAGCTGGTCCGCGCCGACCTCGCCCACCTGCGCACCCAGCATTCGGGGGCCTATGTCTCCTCAGTGCTCTACGACGCCGGCCTGATCCGCGAGGCCGCCACCGCCGGGATCATCAACTACACCCAGCACTTCCTGACCGTGCTGGGCGCCATCGCGGTCATGGTCTCCAACGATCTTTGGCTGTCCCTGGTCCTGGTGGTCGCCGCCCCGGCCGCCACCAGCATTATGCGCCGCTTCTCCAAGCGCACCACCAAGGCCGCCAAGGGCGCGATGGCTGAGACCTCGGCCCTGTCGACGGCGATCATGGAAAGCCTGGATGGCGTCCGGGTGGTCAAGATCGAGAACCGCGAGGCCTATGAGGAGGCCCGCGTCGGCGAGGTCGTGGCGCGGCGGCAGGAATACCTGGTCAAGGGGGCCAACGCCCGCGCCCGGGCCGCGCCGGCCACCGAGGCCCTGATGACCCTGATCACCGCTGGCGTCATCGCCTATGCCGGCTGGCGCTCCCAGTCGGGCGCCATGACCGTCGGCGCCTTCGTGGCCTTCCTGGGCGGCCTGGGCGTCGCTTCCCAGTCCCTGCGCCAGCTCGCCAACCTGCAGACCGTGATGGCCGAAGGCATGTCGGCCGCGCGGCGCCTGTTCGCGGCCCTGGACGTCGAGCCGGAGATTCGCGACGGCGCCGACGCCGGACGGCTCACCCGCGGCGGCGGGACCCTGGCCTTCCAGGACGTCGGCTTCGCCTATGGCGGCGGCCCGGCCACCCTCACCGGCGTGACCCTCGAGGTGAAGCGCGGCGAGACCGTCGCCCTGGTCGGCCCCTCCGGCGGCGGCAAGACCACCCTGCTGAACCTGATCCCGCGCTTCTACGACGCCACCGAGGGCCGCATCCTCTATGACGGGATCGATATCCGGTCGGTGACGCTCGCCTCTCTGCGCGACCAGATCGCCCTGGTGACCCAGGAGCCCTTCCTGTTCGACGACACCATCCGCGCCAACATCGCCTATGCGCGGCCAGACGCCTCGCAAGACGAGATCGAGGCGGCGGCCAAGGCGGCGGCGGCGCACGACTTCATCGACCAGCTGCCCAAGGGCTACGACACCCTGGTCGGCGAGGCTGGCGCCCGGCTGTCCGGTGGCCAGCGCCAACGGATCGCCATCGCCCGCGCCTTCCTGAAGGACGCCCCGATCCTGCTGCTCGACGAGGCCACCAGCGCCCTCGACACCGAGAGCGAGGCCCAGGTCCAGGCGGCCCTGTCGCGGCTGATGGCCGGCCGCACGACCATCCTGATCGCCCATCGCCTGTCGACTGTGCGCGGCGCGGACCGCATCCATGTCATCGACAAGGGCCGCATCGTCGAGACCGGCGATCACGCCGCCCTGGTCGCGGCCGGCGGCCTCTATGCCCGTCTGGCCCGCAGCCAGGATCTCGAAGCCGAGGAGCCCGCGTGAAGAAGGTCCTGCGCAGCCCCGGCGTCCAGTGGTTCCTGGGCCTGATCCTGGCCGGCTATCTGATCCTGATCCGACGGACCACCCGCTGGACCCATGTGGGTCTGGAGAAGGTCGAGCCGGCGCTCAAGTCCGACCAGGGCGCCGTCGCCCTGTTCTGGCATGGGCGCATCCCCCTGTGCCTGGGCATCGGCCAGATCTGGTGGCCCAAGCAAAAGCTCCGCTGTCTGGTCTCGCCCTCGTCGGACGGGGAGTTCATCGCCCAGGCCCTGGCCCGCGCCCGTTTCCCGGCCATCCGCGCCTCTTCGGCCAAGAAGGGCGACAGCGCCAAGGCCCGCGCCGTGGTCGCCGCCTTCCGCGAGGCCATGAAGTGGGTGTCCGACGGCGGGGTCCTGATCGTGACGCCGGACGGCCCGCGCGGCCCCAACGAAGTGATCGCCTCGGGCTCGCTGCAGATCGCCAAGCGCACCGGCGCGCCGGTCTATCTGATGGGCCTGGCGGCCGCGCCCGCCACCCAGCTCGACACCTGGGACAAGGTGATGGTCGCCCGCCCCTTCGGCCGGGGCGCCACGGTCTGGGAAGGTCCCTTGCATGTGCCCGCCGACGCCGATGACGCCCGGATCGAGGAACTGATCGTCGAATGGTCGGCCCTGCTGTCGGCGGCGACGCGCAAGGCCGAGGAAATCGCCGGTTTCCGCCCTGCCGATTGATCCCGCGGGCGTGCGGTGAGAGATAGGGTCATGGCGCACGACCATTCCGGCCACCACCATCACGACCACGACCATGCGCATGACCACGATCATGAGCATGACCATGGCCATGCGCACGGCCATCATGGTCACCACGGCCATTCCCATGCGCCCAAGGACTTCGGTCGCGCCTTCGCCGTCGGCGTCGCCCTGAACTTCGGCTTCGTCCTGGTCGAGGCCGGCGCCGGGATCTGGACCCATTCCCTGGCCCTGCTGGCTGACGCCGGTCACAATCTCTCGGACGTGCTGAGCCTGCTGCTGGCCTGGGGCGCGACCGTACTGGCCCGCCGTGCGCCCAGCGCCCGGCGGACCTATGGCCTGCGCAAGGGCACGATCCTGGCGTCCCTGGCCAACGCCGTCCTGCTGTTGGTGGCCGTCGGGGTCATCGTCAACGAGTCGGTGCGCCGCCTGCTGGAGCCTGCGGCCGTCGCGACCCTGCCGGTGATGATCACCGCCGGAATCGGGGTGGTGATCAATACGGCCACCGCCCTGATGTTCATGCGCGGTCACGACGACATGAACGTGCGCGGCGCCTTCCTGCACATGGCCGCCGACGCCGGGGTCTCCCTGGCGGTCGTGATCGGCGCAGGCGTCATGATGCTGACCGGCGGCCTGACCTGGCTGGACCCGGTGCTCAGCCTCGGCATCGCCCTGGTCATCGTGCTTGGCACCTGGTCGCTGCTGCGGGAGTCGGCGGACCTGGCCCTCGACGCCGCGCCCAAGGGGATCGATGTCGGCAAGGTGCGGAACTGGCTGGCCTCGCAGCCCGGCGTCACCGACGTCCACGACCTGCATATCTGGGCGATGAGCACCACCGAGACGGCCCTGACCGTCCACCTGACGCGGCCCGACAACGCCGACCCGGACGGCTTCCTGCACGCCACCTGCGAGGGCCTGGCGCACAAGTTCAACATCGGCCACTGCACCTTGCAGGTCGAGGTCGGCGACGCCGCCCACTGCCGCCTCTCGCCCGCCGAGACCGTGTGAGCGGCGCGCTTCTCCTCTATCGGGCCGGCACGGCCCTCCTGGAGCCATTGGCGCCTGTCCTGCTCCAAAGACGCGCGCGGGCGGGCAAGGAGGACCCGGCGCGGCTGGGCGAACGCCTGGGCCGGCCCACGACGCCGCGGCCGGCGGGACGGCTGGTCTGGCTGCATGGGGTCAGCGTCGGCGAGACCCTGTCCCTCTTGCCGCTGGCCAAGGCCTTGGGCGAGGCGCGGCCTGACCTGACCCTGCTGATCACCTCTGGCACCCGCACCTCGGCCGAACTGCTGGCCGGCCGGCTGCCCACGGGCGCGATCCACCAGTACGCCCCGGTCGATAGCCCGGGCGCCGTCACCCGCTTCCTGGACCACTGGCGCCCGGACCTCGGGGTCCTGGTCGAGAGCGAGCTGTGGCCCAACCTGATCCTGGCGGCGGATAGGCGCGCCCTGCCCCTGGCACTGGTCTCGGCCCGGATGACCCAGGCCAGCGCCGACGGCTGGGCCCGCGCTGGCGGCGCAGCAAAGCGCCTGCTGAGCGCCTTCCGCCTGATCCTGCCCCAGGAGCCGGAGACCGCCGCCCGGCTGGCGGGCCTGGGCGCTGCGGTGGGGCCGGAGCTGAACCTGAAACAGATCGGCGAGCCCCTGCCCTGCGACGCCGCCGAGTTCGACCGGCTTAAGGCGGCCTTCGGCGAGGCCCCTGTGATTCTGGCCGCCAGCACCCATCCGGGCGAAGAGGTGCTGATCGCCCGCGCCTTCCGCGCCGCCGGCCGCGACGCCCGCCTGGTGATCGCCCCGCGTCATCCCGACCGGGCCGAGGCGATCTGCGCAGAGCTGACGGCGGAGGGCTTCAAGGTCGCTCGCCGCAGCCTGGGCGAGGCGCCCGGCGACGGGGTCTATCTGGCCGACACCCTGGGCGAGATGGGGCTGTTCTTCCGGCTGGCCCGCGCCGTGGTGATGGGCGGCAGCTTCTTCGAGGGGATCGGCGGCCATAATCCGTTGGAGCCCGCGCGGCTGGGCGTGCCCATCGTCACCGGCCCGCATGTGTTCAACGCCCAGGCCACCTATGAGGCGATGTTCGATGAGGTGGCTGCGATCCCCGCCGTCGACGAGGCGGCCCTGGCCCGGCACATCGCCGGCCTGATCGACTATCCGCATATCGCCCGCCGCATCGGCCAGGCCGCCCTGGCCCATGCCGGCCGCCAGGGCCAGGCCCTCAACAGGGCGCTCGACCTCATCCTGCCCCTGGTCCCGGCATGAAGCTGCCGACGCCCCGCTGGTGGTATGTGCGCGAGAACGTCCCCGCGCCGGTGACTCGCGCCCTGCTGAAACCCCTGTCCTGGATCTGGGCCTGGGCCACGGCCCGACGCATCGCCAAGGCGGTTCCGGTCGATCCCGGCGTGCCGGTGATCTGCGTCGGCAACCTGACCGCGGGCGGCGTCGGCAAGACGCCGGTGGTGCGCGAACTGCTGCGTCGTCTCCGCGCCTGGGGGATCGAGGCCCAGGGGTTGTCCCGGGGCTATGGCGGGACCCTGCCCGGCCCCCTGTTGGTGCACCCGGAGAGCTACTCCGCCGCCGAGGTGGGGGACGAGCCGCTGATGATGGCCGCCGACGCGCCGATCTGGATCGCCCGCGACCGCGCCGCCGGCGCCAAGGCCGCGGCGGGACACGGCGCCCAGGTGCTGGTGATGGACGACGGCCACCAGAACCCGTCGCTGAAGAAGGCCCTGTCCCTGGTGGTGGTGGACGGCGAGACCCGCAATGGCGAATGGCCGCTGGGCGATGGCTCAGTGTTTCCGGCCGGCCCTCTGCGCGAACCGCTGAAGGTGGGCCTGGCCCGCGCCGACGCCGTGGTGCTGATGATGCCTGACGACCTGGAGACGCCCGATCCGGACCTGCTGGCGGTGTTCACGGGCAAGCCGGTGCTGGTCGCGCGGGTGAAGCCGGCGGCGGCCCCGCCGTCTGGCCCGCAGATGGGCTTCGCCGGCATCGGCAAGCCGTGGAAGGTGGAGCGGGCGCTGAAAGCCGCCGGCTGCGATCTCAAGGACTTCGCGGGCTTCCCCGACCACGCGGCCTATGACGAGCGGACGCTGAAGATCCTGGCGGCGCAGGCGGAGGCGCACGATGCGGGCCTGGTGACCACGGAGAAGGACTGGGCGCGGCTGCCGCCGGCCTGGCGCGACCGGGTCACGGCCTGGCCGGTGCGCTGCGTCTTCGAGGACGAGGCGGCGCTGGACGCCCTCCTCGCCCCACTCCTGAAGGCTTAGGCCCCGGCCTTCTTCGCGAATTCCCAACCGGCCTTGGCCAGGCCCGGAACGCGCTCGGCCATGGCCGCGGCCTGCGGGCTGTTGGCGGTGCCGTCGCGGACCCGACCGACGATCCCCTGCAGGATCCCCGCCAGGCGGAAGCTGTTATAGGCGAAGAACCAGTTCACCTCCGGCAGGCCGTCACGGCCGGTCAGACGGCAGTACTCGGCGACATATTCCTCGGCGGTCGGAATGCCGTGCGCCTTGAGGTCCGGGATCGTGGCGATGGAGCCGTTGACCCAGTTCATCAGCAGGTAGGTGAAGTCGGCCAGCGGATCGCCCAGGGTCGACAGTTCCCAGTCGAGCACGGCGGTGACGCGGGCCTCGGTGGGATGCAGGACCATGTTGTCCAGGCGATAGTCGCCGTGCACCACCGAGGTGCGGTCCTGGTTCGGGACCGACTGGGGCAGCCACTCGATCAGACGCTCCATGTCCTCGAGCTTCACGGTCTCGGAGGCGCGGTACTGCTTGGTCCACCGGTCGACCTGACGGCCCATATAGTTGCCGGGCTTGCCGTAATCGCCCAGGCCGACGGCCTGGTAGTCGGTGTTGTGCAGGTCGGCCAGGGTCTTGAGCTTGGCCATGTAGATGGCGTGGCGCTCGGCCGGCTCGTACTGCGGCAGGGACTGGTCCCACAGGATCCGGCCCTCGACCATGTCCATGACGTAGAACATGGTGCCGATGACGCCTTCGTCGACGCAAAGGCCATAGGGCTTGGCGACCGGGAAGCCGGTCGGGTGCAGGGCCGAGATCACCTTGAACTCACGGTCCACAGCGTGGGCCGAGGGCAGCAGCTTGCCCGGCGGCTTGCGGCGCATGACGTACTTCTTGGCCGGGGTCACCAGCTGGTAGGTCGGGTTGGACTGGCCGCCCTTGAACTGGCGGACCTCCAGCGGCCCCTCGAAGCCCTCGACATTGGCCTGCATCCAGGCGGCCAGGGCGGCCTCGTCGAAGCGATGGCTCTCGGCCACCTCCTTGGTCCCGGTGTTCAGCTGTTCCCGCTGTTGCTCGGCGGCGTCGGCCATGGCGTTTCCCGTCGTCTCTTACGCTTGTTTGAATGCACCTTACCGATCCGGCCCCGGCCCCGGCAAGCGCACGCGGCGGAAACAGACCGATTCTTCGAAATCGGTCAGCCGCGCCGGGTCACCGGCCGAGCACACGCCAGCCGATGTCGGTGCGATGGAAGCCGCCGGGCCAGTCGATCTTGGCGATGGCCGCATAGGCGCGGTCGCGGGCGGTCTTCAGGTCGCCGCCGCGGGCGCAGACATTGAGCACCCGGCCGCCAGAGGCGCGCAGGACCCCCTCGGCGTCGCGGCTGGTGCCGGCATGGAAGACCACCACGTCAGGGCCGAAGTCCTGCTCGGCGCCCTTGATCTCGGAGCCGGTCTTGGGGGCGTCGGGATAGCCCTCGGCCGCCAGCACCACGCAGATCGCAGGATCGTCGTGGAATTCGGGCGGCGGCAGCTGCTCCAGGGTCCCCGCGGCGCAGGCGACCAGATAGGGCACGAGGTCGCTCTTCAGGCGCAGCATCAGCACCTGGCATTCCGGGTCGCCGAAGCGGACGTTGAACTCCACCAGCTTGGGGCCGTCGCGGGTGGCCATCAGCTCGACGAACAGCACCCCCTTGTAGGGCGCCCCCTCGGCGGCGATGCCGGCGAAGGCGGGCTCGGCCAGGCGGGTGCGAACCTGCTCGATCAGGTCAGGGGTGAAGACCGGGGCCGGCGAATAGGTGCCCATGCCGCCGGTGTTGGGGCCCTGCTCGCCGTCATAGGCGCGCTTGTGGTCCTGGGCGCCGCCGAACATCATGACGGTCGCTCCGTCGCACAGGGCGAAATAGGAGCCGATCTCGCCTTCGAGGAACTCCTCGATCACCACCCGCGCGCCGGCGGCGCCGAACCGGCCGCCCAGGGCGTCGTCGATGGCGGCCTCGGCCTCGGCCAGGGTCGGGGCGATCACCACGCCCTTGCCGGCCGCCAGACCGTCGGCCTTGACCACATAGGGGGGTCGAAAGGCGGCGAGCCCAGCCTTGGCGGCCTCGGCCTCGTCAAACACCCTGTAGGCGCTGGTGGGCAGGCCGTGGCGGTCGGTGAAGGCCTTGGTGAAGGCCTTGGAGCTTTCCAGCTGGCCGGCGAAGGCCACCGGGCCGAAACAGGGAATCTTGGCCTGTGCCAGGGCGTCGGCGAGGCCCGCCTCGACGCTGACCTCGGGGCCGATCACCACCAGGTCGGCGGCGATCTCCTGGGCCAGGGCGACCAGGGCGGGCACATCGGTCGGCTTCACCGCCCGCAGGTCGCCCAGGGCCGCCATGCCCGGATTGCCCGGGGCCATGACCAGGCGCTTCACCAGGGGCGAAGCGGCGATCTTCCAGGCCAGCGCATGCTCGCGCCCGCCAGATCCGACGAGAAGGACGTTCAGGGCCTGCTGGGTCATGACCGGGGCTTTCGCCTGTGGCGAGGTCCCAAGTCAAGCCGCCCGCGTCAGGCGTTCATGTCCAGGGAATAGCCCGCCGAGCGGACGGTGCGGATCGGGTCTTCCAGGGCGTCGTCCCGGTTGAGAGCCTTGCGCAGGCGCCCGATGTGGACGTCCACGGTGCGGGCCTCGACATAGACGTCCGAGCCCCAGACCGCGTCGAGCAGCTGCTCGCGGGAGAACACCCGGCCCGGATGCTGCATCAGATAGTCCAGCAGCCGGAACTCCGTCGGGCCCAGGTGGATCTCCTGGCCCTGGCGCTTTACCCGGTGAGCCACCCGGTCCATGACCAGGTCGCCGATGGCGATGCGGTCCTCGGCCAGACCGGGGCGGATCCGGCGCAGGACGGCGCGGATGCGGGCCGACAGCTCGCTCATGGCGAAGGGCTTGACCACATAGTCGTCGGCGCCGGTGTCCAGGCCGCGAATACGGTCGCTCTCCTCACCGCGGGCGGTGAGCATGATGATCGGGACGTTGCGGCTCTCGGTGCGCTGGCGCAGCCTGCGGCAGACCTCGATGCCGGACACCTTGGGCAGCATCCAGTCGAGCACGATGAGGTCGGGCAGGCGCTCGCTGGCCAGGGTCAGGGCCTCCTCGCCGTCGGCGGCTACGACGACCTCATAGCCCTCCTTGTCGAGGTTGTACTGAAGCAGGGTCGAGAGGGCGTCCTCGTCCTCGACCACGAGGATGAAGGGGATCAAGCCGGTATCTCCTAGGGCCGCAGGTCGTCGGTCTTGGGCCGCTCGGCCGAGACCATTTCCTGACCGGTGATTTCGTAGTGCACGATCTCGGCGATGTTGGTCGCGTGGTCGCCGATGCGTTCCAGGTTCTTGGCCACGAACAGCAGGTGGGCGCAGGCGGTGATCGTGCGCGGATCGCCCATCATGTAGGTGAGCAGCTCGCGGAACAGGCTGTTGTAGTGCTCGTCGACCTCGTCATCGCGGGTCCAGACCTGGATGGCCCGGTCCACGTCGGAAGCGGTGTAGGCGTCCAGCACGTCCTTCAGACGCCCGGCCACCAGCCGGCCCATGCGCTCGATGGAGCGGGTCAGCGGGCTGACCGGCTCGACATCGGCCAGGATCAGGGTGCGCTTGGCGATGTTCTTGGCCAGGTCGCCGCAGCGCTCCAGGTTCATGGCGATCTTCATCGCCGCCACCGTCCGGCGCAGGTCGTTGGCCATGGGCTGGCGCAGGGCGATCAGGCGGATCGACTTGCGCTCGATATCGGCCTCCAGGACGTCCAGCCGTTCATCGCGGCCGATGATCTGTTCGGCCAGGGCGCGGTCGCGTTTCAGCACCGCATCCAGGCTGTCGGCCACCGCGGCCTCGGTCAGGCCGCCCATCCGCGCCGTCTCGGCGGTCAGGGTGTTGAGTTCGTCCTCGTAGGACTTGACGATGTGCTCGTTCATGACGGGGTCCTCAGCCGAAGCGGCCGGTGATGTAGTCCTGGGTGCGGCTGTCCCGCGGGTTGGTGAAGATGTCGCCGGTCGGCCCGGCCTCCACCAGCTTGCCCAGGTGGAAGAAGGCGGTCTTCTGCGAGACGCGGGCGGCCTGGGCCATCGAGTGGGTGACGATGACGATGCAGTACTGGCTGCGCAGGTCGTCCATCAGCTCTTCGATCTTGGCCGTGGCGATGGGGTCCAGCGCCGAGCAGGGCTCGTCCATCAGGATCACCTCGGGGCTGACCGCGATGGCCCGGGCGATGACCAGGCGCTGCTGCTGGCCGCCGGACAGGCCGGTGCCGGGCTGGTGCAGACGGTCGGCCACCTCGTTCCACAGGCCGGCGCGCTTCAGCGAGGTTTCAACGATTCCCTCCAGCTCAGACTTGGAGCTGGCGATCCCGTGGATGCGCGGGCCATAGGCCACGTTCTCGAAGATGGTCTTCGGGAAGGGGTTGGGCTTCTGGAACACCATGCCGACGCGGGCGCGCAGGACGACGGGATCGATGCCCTTGTCGTTCACATCCTCGCCGTCGATCTCGATCCGGCCGCGCACCGTGGCGCCGGGGATCGTGTCGTTCATGCGGTTGATGCAGCGCAGGAAGGTCGACTTGCCGCAGCCGGAGGGACCGATCAGGGCGGTGACCGCCTTTTCGGGGACGTCCAGGGCGACGTCGAACAGGGCCTGTTTCTCGCCGTAGAAGACGTTGACGTCGCGGGCGCGGATCTTCAGCGCGGCGTCAGGGCCGGTGCTGCGGGCGCGATCGACGGCGATGTGCGGCGCAGGCGCATGGCCCTCGTCGTCACGGGCGCGGGCGGGCTGGGGGGTGTGGCGCAGGTTCATCGGATTACCACCGGCGTTCGAAGCGGCGGCGAAGCAGGATCGCGGCCAGGTTCATGATGATCATGAAGGTGAGGAGGACGAGGATCGCCGCGGCGGTGCGCTCATGGAAGGCGCGCTCCGAGGCGTTTTCCCAGATGAAGACCTGGACCGGCAGGACGGTCGCCGCGCCGGTGAAGCCTTCCGGCACGCCGGGCACGAAGGAGACCATGCCGATCATCAGGAGGGGCGCGGTCTCGCCCAGCGCGTGGGCCAGGGACAGGATGGAGCCGGTCATCACGCCGGGCATGGCGAGCGGCAGGACGTGGTGGAACACCGTCTGGGTCTTGGACGCGCCAACGCCCAGGGCGGCTTCGCGGATCGACGGCGGCACCGCCTTCAGCGCCGAGCGCGTGGCGATGATCACGGTGGGCAGGGCCATCAGGGCCAGGACCAGACCGCCCACCAGCGGCGAGGAGCGCGGCACGCCCAGCCAGTTGATGAACACCGCCAGGCCGAGCAGGCCGTAGACGATGGAGGGCACGGCGGCGAGGTTGTTGATGTTGACCTCGATCAGGTCGCTGAACCGGCCCTTGGGCGCGAATTCCTCGAGATAGGTCGCGGCCAGCACGCCGATCGGGATGGCCAGGGCGGCGGTGATCAGCAGCATCATGGCGGAGCCCACCACAGCCCCCAGCACCCCGGCCTGTTCCGGCTCGGTGGAGTCCGAGCGGGTGAAGAAGCCGGTGTTGAATTCCGACTTCACCGCGCCCTGGGCCTTCAGCTTGTCCAGCCAGGCCAGTTGCTGGTTGTCGAGCTTGCGCTCGTCCTGCGGCGTCGAGCGCTTCAGCTCGCCCTTGAAATAGAGCTGGCCGTCGGCCTTCACCGGACCGGAGACGGTGATCGTCTTGCCGATCAGGTCGGGATTGTCGCGGACCTGCTTCAGCACCTGGAAGCCGAGATCGTTGGAGATCAGCTCCATCAGCTTGCCGGACGTCGTGCCGTACTCGTCGTCCTTCTCGCCCAGGCGGGCGAGGGTCTGGTCGGCGATCATCAGGTCGAAGTTGGCGCCGGCCACGTCGGCCCGATCCACCCGGGCGGGGTCGATATAGACCGGCACGGTCATCTTGTAGTCGACGAAGGTCGAGTAACCCTGGACCACGATGCGGCCGACCAGGACCGCGAGGAAGCTCAGCGCCACCACGATGGCCAGGCGGCCATAGAGGCGGAAGCGCATCTCCTCGGCGTGGCGCTTCTTCAGCCGCGCCTCGACCGCGGCGCGCAGGGACGGCTGGGCCGTCGGAAGGGCGGCGTCAGTCATATTGTTCCCGATACTTCTGGACCACGCGCAGGGCGATGATGTTCAGCGCGAAGGTCACGACGAATAGGGCCAGGCCCAGGCCGAAGGCGGCCAGGGTCTTGGGGCTGTCGAACTCCTGGTCGCCGGTCAGCAGGGTGACGATCTGGACCGTCACCGTGGTCACCGTATCCAGGGGATTGATGGTGGTCTTGGCCTGCAGGCCGGCGGCCATGGTCACGATCATGGTCTCGCCGACGGCGCGGGACACGGCCAGCAGCATGGCGGCCATGATCCCGGGCAGGGCCGCGGGCAGCACCACCTTCTTCACGGTCTCGGAGCGGGTGGCGCCCATGGCCAGGCTGCCGTCGCGCATCGACTGCGGCACGGCGTTGATGATGTCGTCGGACAGGGACGAGACGAAGGGGATCAGCATGATGCCCATCACCGCCCCCGCCACCAGGGCCATCTGGTTCTGCACCTGGGAGAGATAGACGCCCAGGGTGTCGAAGGGGCCGCCCACAAGCTCGGCCCCCAGGGCGTTGAACCCGGCGCGGAACAGCGGGCCGACGGTCAGGGCGGCGAAGAAGCCGTAGACCACGGTGGGGACCCCGGCCAGGATCTCCAGCAGCGGCTTGACCACCGAGCGGGTCACGCCGCTGGCGTATTCCGACAGGTAGATGGCCGAGAACAGCCCGATCGGCGCGGCCACGATCATGGCGATGACCATGATCAGGAAGGTGCCGGCGAACAGGGGGACGGCGCCGAACGCGCCCTTGGAGGCGTACTGGTCAGAGCGCATGGCGATCTGCGGGTCCCAGTCCAGGCCGAACAGGAACTCCTGGACCGGCACCGACTGGAAGAAGCGCAGGCTCTCCCAGACCAGGGAGGCGACGATGCCGACCGTGGTCAGGATGGCGGTGACCGAGCAGACGATGAACAGGCCTGCGACCCAGCCCTCGACCCGATTGCGGGCCCGGAAGTCAGGCCGGATCCGGCGGATCGCCAGGGCGACGCCCGACAGGGAGAGCACGGCGGCGGCCGCCAGGGCGCCGTAGGTGATAAGGGTCTCAAGCTGGGCCGCCTGGGCGGTCTTGTCCTTGAGGGCGATCCCGAGGTCGCCGTCATAGGTCATCTCGCTGGCTTGGCCGCCATGGGCCAGGGCGCGGGCGTCATCGAAGAACACCTGCTGCTCCTGGGCGGTCAGGGCGGCGACCGGGGCCGGAACCTGGAGCCGCAGCAGGCCGGCTTCCAGGCGCCCGCCGAAGAAGGCGGCGGCCAGGATCAGCAGGGCGGCAGGCACGCCGGCCCACAGCGCGACATAGGCGCCATAGTAGCCCGGCAGGGAATGCATGCGCCGGGGCTGGCCGGCGGCGGCGGTCGTCACCTTGCGCCGCGCGGCGACATAGGTGGCCGCAGAGAAGAGGACGAGCGCCAGTAAGGCGACCCAGGTCAGCATGTGAACTCGCGGTCCTGCAGTTGGAGATCAAGCGGCGGCGGCTGGCCGATCGCTGCGCGGACGGAACCTGCCCGCGCAATGCTGTCCCCATACGACAGTTCTACGACACTTTTGTAACGCCCCCCGGAGCGCGAGGCCTGGCCTCGGCCGCGCCCCCGTTGGCGAGGGGGAAATAGACCGAGAAGGTGGCGCCCGCCCCCTGAGCGCTTTCCACCGCGAAGCCGCCGCGGTGCCGGTTCATGATGTGCTTGACGATCGCCAGGCCGAGCCCGGTGCCCGACCGCTCGCCGCTCTTCTGGCCCTCGACACGGTAGAAGCGTTCGGTGAGCCGCGGCAGGTGCTCCCGCGCGAGGCCCGGTCCGGAATCGCTGATCCGCAGGACGCCATAGAGGTCCTGCGCATGATCGGGGGTCAGCAGCGACATGCGGGCGGCGTCCGCGGCGCGCGGGGCCTGGGCCGCCTCGGCGGTCAGACCGCTTTCCAGGGCCACACGGACGGCGCCGCCCGGCGGGGAATACTTCAGGGCGTTGTCGACCAGGTTCTGGATCACCTGGACGATCTGGTCCCGGTCGCCGACCCCGATCGCCCGGCCGGGTTCCGGCAGGTCGGTTTCGATCCGCACGCCCTTGTCGGCGGCGAGCGGCCCCAGGGCGTCGGCCACGTCCCGCGCCGCCAGGGCCAGGTCGACCTCGCCCTGCGGAGCGATGTGCTCGTTGAGTTCGATCCGCGACAGGGACAGCAGGTCGTCGATCAGCCGCGCCATCCGCTCGGCCTGGGCCTGCATGATGCCCAGGAACCTGTCGCGCACCTTCTCGTCGGTGCGCGCATGGCCCCGGAGGGTCTCGATGAAGCCGCTCAGGGAGGCGAGCGGCGTGCGCAGTTCGTGACTGGCGTTGGCCAGGAAGTCGGCGCGAGTCCGTTCCGCCCGCCGGATGTCGGTCTCGTCGCGCAGCACCAGCATGGCCCGGCGGTCGCCGTTGGGCGCCGTCTCCAGCGGCTTGGCCGAGGCGCGCCAGACGCGATCCTGGGCGCCGCCCATCTCGTAGATCGCCTCGGCGCAGCGGTCGCCGAACAGGGCGACATCCACGGCCTCCAGCACCTCGGGATCGCGGATCACCGTGACCAGCAGCCCCGTCGAATTCTGGATGCGCAGAAAGTCCCGGGCGGCTTCATTGACCAGCACGAAGCGCCGGCCGGCCAGGTCATCCGGCTCGTGGGCGGCGATGACCAGCACGGGGTCCGGCAGGGCGTCCACCAGGCTGGCGTAGGGCGGCGGCTCGCTGCGGCCCGGCTCAAGCGCCGGCTGGTCGTCCCGGGCGGCGGGCACGGCGGCCCGGCCCCCGATCAGCCAGCCAAGCCCCACCACCAGGATCGCCGCGCCAATCGCGGCCGGCAGGCTGAGTTCGCCTCCCGCGCCCAGGGCCACGATCACGGTGGCGGCGGCCCCGGCCACCGCGAGCGCGACGGTCATTGGGCTGAACGAACCGCGCTGCGGCTGGGGCAAAAGCGAATCTCCTGCTGGATTGCCCAGAAAGACAAAAACCTATGTCGCTTCAATGACACGCCTCGGACAACCCGTCGCAGGCTCCGCTCTCAGGAAATCACTTCATATTCATTGTGACGGATTCATAACGCCGTCGCCGGCCGCGATTCGCCGGGTCTGGATTTGGGGGGTTGGACGTGATGGCGTTGAAATCAAAGCTTCTGGCGGGCGCCGCCGTCCTGATGTTGGCCGCGCCGGGCGCGGCCTTCGCCAAGTCGGGCGACGAGGCCCGGATCAAGGCCCTGGAGGCCCAGGTCGCCGACCTGAAGGCGGCGGTGGAAGCCCTGCGGGCCGCGCAGGCCGCGCCGGCGCCGGTCCCGGTGGCGACCCAGCAGGACGTCGCCGCCCTGCGCACCGAGGTCCAGGACCTGAAGGTCTCCACCGACAAGAGCGTCGCCGCCCTGAAGGCCGACGCGCCCACCGCGACCGTCACCATCGCCAACGCCAAGCCGGTGATCGCCAGCACTGACGGCCGCTTCACCGCCGCCTTCCATGGCGTCATGCAGCTGGACACCGCCAAGTACTTCCAGGACGACCATCTGCCGACCGCGGTGACCGTCCGCGACCTGAACGGCGGCGCGAATTTCCGCCGCGCCCGCCTGGGCGTCGACGGCAAGGCCTTCGGGGTCTTCGACTACAACATCCTGCTGGACGTGGGTGGCAGCGGCGCCGAGGACGCCGGCCGCATCCAGGACCTGTGGATCCAGTACTCCGGTCTGAAGCCCTGGCGCTTCCGCATCGGCGCCTTCGCCCCGTCCACCGGACTGGAAGACTCCGCCTCGACCAACAGCAGCCTGTTCGCGGAACGGCCGGCGGTGTCCGACCTGACCCGCGGCCTGGCGGGCGGCGATACGCGCATCGGCGTCGCCGCCATCGGCAATGGCGAGCGCTGGTTCTTCTCCGGCGCCTATACGGGCGCCCTGGTCTCCAGCCTGAACTCCGGCGCGGCCGCCTTCAACGCCCCCACCTTCGATGAGCAGCAGGGCGTGGACCTGCGCGTCGCCGCCGTGCCCTTCCAGGGCAAGGACTGGATGACCCATGTGGGCGCCACCGCCTCGGTCATCGCCCAGCCAGCCGACCTCGGTCCTGCGGCGGCCGTCCGCTACGCGGTCCAGCTGCGCGAACGCCCGGAACTGCGGGTGGATGGAACCCGCCTCATCGACACCGGCGCGATCGACACCAAGGGCCTTGTCGCCTACGGCCTGGAGCTGGCGGTCCAGAAGAGCTCACTGCTGGTGCAGGGCGAGTACTTCGACATCAATCTGGAACGGCGCAATCCGGCCGCCGGGGCCAGCGATCCGAGCTTCAGCGGCTGGTACGTCGAAGGCGGCTTGCTGCTGACCGGCGAGCGCCGCCGCCGCAATATCGCGACCGCAGCCTTCGATGGTCCGACCGTCGCCAAGCCCTTCGACCTGAAGAAGGGAACCTGGGGCGCCTGGGAGCTGACCGCGCGCTACTCGACCCTGGACCTGAACTACGCCGAACGCAGCGCCACCGTGGCCGACCGGGTGCGCGGCGGCGAACAGGATGTCTGGGCCTTGGGGGTGAACTGGTTCCCCAACTCGGCCATGGCCTTCATGCTCGACTACTATCAGATCAGTGTGGACCGGCTGAACACCGCCGGCGCGCAGATCGGCCAGGACGTGCAGGCGCTCAATCTACGGTCCCAGTTCGCCTTCTGACGGGGCTCGGAGGCAACCGGCGCCGGCCCCTGCTCGTTCACGGCTCGCCCGCTCAAGGGCGGACCGGAGCGCCAGCATGTCCCCCGCCGACCTCGTCGGAAGCCTCGCCGCCCTCTGCTCGATGGCCAGCTTCACGCCACAGATCGCCAAGATCGTGGCTGAGCGGGACGCCAGCGCCGTGTCCTTGCGCACCTATGGCGTGACCGTGACCGGGTTCGCCGGCTGGGTCGCCTATGGCGTGCTCATCGACAGCTGGCCGGTGGCGGCCTCCAACGCCGTGTGCCTGGCCCTGTCCGCCGTGATCCTGGTGCTGAAGCTGAAATTCGACCGGCCTGGATCGGGCCCGCGCACCGCTTAAGGCGCGGCTTGGCCGCCCGGCGCGAATTCAATAGGTTGCCGCCGTCCCGCCGAGCCACGACCGGCGGATGAGTCTTGCAGGGATCAGATGGCGGAAAATCGGTTTACGGCCGCGGACGCGGCGTTCCGGGCAGGACGTACGGACGAAGGCGTCGCCGCCATGGTGGCGGAGCTGGAGCGCGATCCCAATGCGCCCGCAGACATCTATCGGGCCTTTCTGCGCATCCTGGCCCGTCGCGGGCGTTATGCCCTGGGCGAGGTCTGGGGGCGGGTGGCCACCGAACGGTTCCCGCGCGACAGCGAATTCTGGAACCTGCTGGGCATCAGCCTGCGGCGCCTCAACCGCCACGAGGAAGCCCTGAAGGTTCTCAACCAGGCGATCAAGCTCGACCCCAAGGGCGATACGGCCCTGACCAACAAGGGCAATGTCCTCAACGACCTGAAGCGCGGCCCCGAGGCCGTGGACGTGTTCTCCAAACTGGTCCGCAAGACCCCGTCGAACGCCGAGCTGCAGCGGGCGCTGGGACGGGCCTACTGGTTTTCAGACATTCCGGCCAAGGCCGAGCAACGCCTCCGCCTGGCGGTCAAGCTGCAGCCCAACTATCCCGACGCCTGGCTGGACCTGAGCGCCCTGGTCGCCGACGAACGGGGCGAGGTCGAGGCCGTCGAGCTGCTGCGCGAGGCGGTGGTCGCCTGCCCGCAGGCCCAGAAGCCCCAGGAAGCCCTGTTTGTGATGCTGCGGCGCGGGCGCCGCCTGGACGAGGCCCGTGCCTTCCTGGCCGAGGTGTTGGAGAAGGATCCCAATCAGGCCTGGGCGCTGCAGTATATGGGCCAGCTGCTGGGCGACACCGATCGCGCCAAGGCGCTGGACTATCTGCGCCAGGCCCTGGTCCTGGAGCCCGACAACACCACCTTCAAGCTGAGCCTGGCCGAGAGCCTGTCCCGCGCCCGCCTCGGCAACGAGGGTGAGACCATGGAAGAGGCCTACCAGATTATCCGCAAGATCGCGGGTGATCTGGAGCTGGACGCCGGGACCCTGAAAGTCACCGGCGACATCCTGAACCGGCTGGGCGACTTCGACACGGTCGACGCCATGGGCGACGTGTCCAAGCAGGGCGGCGTGCTGGTGGACGCCGGCCGCCATACCGGATTGCTGGCCCAGTTGGGCCGCGTCCGCACCCCCGAGGATCGCCACGTGCTGGTCGCCCTGCACAAGCGGTGGGGCGACAACGTGCTCAAGGCGGTCGCCAAGCAACCGATCGACAGGCCCAAGCCCCGCGCGCCTGACGGCAAGATCCGGGTCGGCTTCATGTCCTCGGACCTGCGCCAGCACCCGGTGGCCTATTTCGCCCTGCCCCTGTTCGAGCACTACGACCGAGAGCGGTTCGAAATCTACTGCTACTCCTGGTTCGAAGGGGCGGAGGACCCGCTCCAGAAGAAGATCTCCGACAACGTCACGGCCTTCCGCTGGCGCCCGCAGATCACCGACCGGCAGGCGGCCCAGATGATCGCCGACGACCAGCTGGACATGCTGATCGAGTTGGGCGGCACCACCCATATGAACAAGTTGATCGTCATGGCTTTCCGCCCCGCCCCACGGCAGGCGAGCTGGCTGGGCTATCCCCACTCGGCGGGCCTGACGACCATCGACGACTTCATCCTGGATCCCTATGTCGCGCCGGAAGATCCGAGCCTGATCCTGGAATCGCCGCTGCTGATGCCGAAGTCCTGGATCGCCATGGGCGAACTGGCCTTCCCCGAACGGCCGATCACCGAAGGCACGCCGGAATCCCGCAACGGCTTCCTGACCTTCGGGACCGCCAACAACCCCTACAAGTACTCCAAGGAGATGATCCGGACCTGGGCCCAGATCACCGCCGCTGTGCCGGGGGCGAAGTTCATGTTCGTGCGCCCGGAATGCGGGTCGCCCAGCTTCCGGACCAACATGATCGCGCAGTTCGCCGAGGAAGGCGTGCCGGCCAACCGGATGCGGTTCGTCGAGGTCCGCGGCAAACACATGCCGTTCTACAACGAGATCGACATCTCCCTGGACACCTTCCCCCAGACCGGCGGCACCACCACCTGCGAGGCCCTGTTCATGGGGGTTCCGGTGGTCAGCCTGGTGGGTCCGGCGGTGTTCGAGCGCCTGAGCTATTCGATCCTGACCAATGCTGGCCTGGGCGACCTCTGCGCGTTTGACGTTGAGGGCTACAAGGCCGCGGCCCTCAAGCTGGCGGGTGACCCAGAACGCCGGGCCGCGCTGCGGACCGGCCTGAGGGCCACGCTGAAGGCTAGCCCGCTTGGCCAGACCGAACAGTTCGCCCGCGACTTCTACGCGATGATCGAGGGCGCTGTGACCGGCAAGCCGGCCTAAGCGCCCTGCGGCGGTCCCTGGTAGAAGCCCGCCGAGCTCAACAGGGTCTCCAGCACGGTGCGCATGTCCTGCGGCTCGACGCCCAGGCCGCGCAGACGGGTCACGTCGCAGACGGGCGGGGCCGGCGGCGCGTCCTGCCCGGTGAGCACCAGACGCCAGCCGTGGCGCGCGAACAGGTCGACCAGATCCTGGTTGGAGATGTTGCGGCCGGCCGCGACATTGACAATCCGGGCGCCGCCCCTGGCCTCCAGCCGGATCAGCCCCTCAAGGGCGTCGTCGACCAGCACATAGTCGCGCGCGCCGGCGGGGGACGAGGCCAGGACGATCTCGCGCTCCCGGCGGGCGCGGCGCATCAGGTCGGGCAGGAAGCCGCTGGCCTCCTCATCCAGGGCCAGGACATTTGACAGCCGCGCGACGGCGGCCCGCCCGCCAGACCAGGCCAGGCACAGGTTCTCGCCCAGGGCCTTCGAGAGGTCGTAGACATTGCGCGGCTGGTGGGGATCCAGGGCCAGGACCGCATCCTCACGCCCCATGCCATCGACTTGCGAATCATAGACACGGGTCGAGGACAGATAGACCAGCCGCTCGAACCGCCCCTCGCGCAGCAGACGCGTCAGCAGCGAGACGTGGGCCTCCACCGTGTCGAAGGGCCGGACCATGAAGTCGCCGGTCAGGCCGGCGCAGTAGAAGACCCGGCCCAGGTCCTCGGGCAGATAGTCCGTCGCATGACGGTCGGGAGCGAGAACCTCGTGGCCCTCGGCCCGCAGCCGGGCCGCCAGCCGCGCCCCGATAAAGCCGCCTGCGCCAATGACCGTGAACCGGCTCACGCGCCGCGAGATCCGATGCGCTTGGCCGGGACCCCGGCATAGATCGAATAGGGCTCCAGCGTCCCACGGACGACGGAGCCGGCGGCGATGACGCAGCCCTTGCCGATATGGGCGCCGTCCAGCACCACCACCCCGGCGCCCAGCCAGACGTCATCCTCGATCACGATCCCGCCCCGGCTGGGCTGGAACCCTTGGTCGCGGATGCGACGGGTGGTGTCGCCGAACGCGTGATTGGTCGGCGCCAGGGTGCAGTTGGCGGCGATCAGCACCGCATCGCCGATGCGCACTCCGTTGCCGGTATAGATGACGGTCCCGGAGTTCAGGGCGCAATCTGCGCCGATGATGACCTCACCCGAACCGCCGGCCGGTTTGATCTTCACGAAGGAGTCCACCAGGGTGCGGGCGCCAATCTCGATCAGGGTTCCGCGCACGGACCGTTCGATATCAGCCAGGGGCGAGACGGTCGCGGTCGGGTCGATCTTCAGCATCAGACAGGCACCCTAAAGCACTTTCGAGCCGGTTCGAAACATCAGAGACCGATGGGCGTCTAGATCTGCACGCCCTGTCCGCCTCTCACCCCTGGGCCTTGAAGTCCGGATAGGTGGCGTCGCGCTCCGAGATCATCACCGGGGACGCGGGCCAGCGAATGCCGAAGGCCGGATCGTTCCAGCGCACGCCCTGGCCATGGCCTGGCGTGAAGATCTTGTCGATCTGGTAGATCACGTCCGTGTCCGGTTCCAGGGTCAGGAAGCCATGCGCCACGCCCGGGGCGATGAGGAAGGCGCGGGCGTTGTCAGCGCTGAGCTCGACACCCGCCCATCGTCCAAAGCTCGGGCTGCCGGCGCGCAGATCCAAGGCGACGTCGAAGATCCGCCCGCGCGTCACTCGCACCAGCTTGGCCTCTTCGTGCGGCGGGGGCTCATAGTGCATGCCCCGCAGGGTGAAGGGCCTGGGATTGCGGGACAGACTGGTCTGGACCGGCGCAAAGGGCCATCCGGCCGCCTGGAACTCTTCCGGACAATGCAGACGGGCGAACGCCCCGCGATCGTCCACCGCCGGCTCAATGTCGACGATGGCCACCCCGGCAAGCTCCGTGGGCGTGAACCGCATCAGTCGAGCACGCGGGTCTCGGGCGAGGCGATGACAAAGCGGCCGCCCCAGTCCCGGATATAGGCCAGCTGCTCCATGATCTCGTCTTTGAGGTTCCAGGGCATGATCACGACGTAGTCGGGCCGGATCTCCTTGATGCGCTCAGGCGCGTGGATCGGCACGTGGGTGCCCGGCAGGTATCGGTTCTGCTTGTGCGGATTGGCGTCGAAGGACGCGACGATATCCTGCGTGGTCACGCCACAATAGTTCAGGAAGGTGTTGCCCTTAGCCGCTGCGCCATAGGCGGCGACCACCTTGCCCTCGGCTCGCGCCTTGGCCAGGAAGGCCAGGAAGCTGGCGCGGACGGCCTCCACGCGCTCAGTAAAGCCGCGATAGGTGGCGAGGTCCGCGAGGCCAGCGTCGGCCTCCCGAGCGCGCAGTTCCCGCAGCGCCTGGGTCTCTGCGTGAGCCGCATCCATGCGGCAGCTGAACAGTCGCAGGGAGCCGCCATGGGTCGGCAAGAGCTCGACATCGAAGGGGCGCAGGCCATTGGCGCGCAGCACCTTCTCCACCGCCAGCAGCGACAGGTACGAGTAGTGCTCGTGATAGATGGTGTCGAACTGGACGAGGTCGATCAGGTTCAGCAGGTGCGGGAACTCGAAGGTCAGCACCCCTTCCGGCTTCAGCACGATGGGGAAGCCGGCGACAAAGTCCCCGATGTCCGGCACGTGGGCCAGGACGTTGTTGCCGGCCATCAGATCGGCGGCCACGCCCTCCCCAGCCAGGGCGTGGGCCGAGGCGGCGTTGAAGAACATGACCCGCGTGGGCACGCCCCGCTCGATCGCCGCCTCGGCGGTGTTGGCGGTGGGCTCGACCCCGAGCACCGGCACACCGAGCGCCTTGAAGTGCTGGAGCAGATAGCCGTCATTGCTGGCGACCTCGACCACCAGGGACTGGGGCCCAAGACCGAAGCGGGCGGTCATGGCCTCGGCATAGCGCTTGGCGTGGGCGACCCAGCTGGGCGAGTAGGACGAGAAATAGGCGTAGCCGTCGTCGAAGATATGTTCGGCGGCGACGGGGTCGTCGGCCTGGACCAGGAAGCAGCTGCCGCAGACGCGGGTGCGAAGGCTGTAGGCGCGCTCGGTCCCGGCCTTCAGCTGCGCCTCGGTCAGGTAGGCGTTGGCCAGGGGCTGGTCGCCCAGATCGACGAAATCGGTCGTAAGCGGGGCGCGACAGAAGCGGCAGGCGGGAGCGTTCATCGGATGCTTTCGTAGCGCTCGATCTGTTCGAAGCAAAGGCTTCGGGCGTCCTCGCCCTCGACCTGGCGCCGATACCAGTCCATGGTCCAGGTCACGGCCTCCGGGGCCGGCAGCAGGCTCTCAAAGCCGAGGCGCGCGCGGGCCTGGCTCGCATCGATGCCCAGGGCCTTGGCCTCCAGAGAATTGGGGTCCGGTTCATGCCGCCAGGCCGGCGCGCCAAGGGCGGCGGTGGCCTGGGTGGCCAGTTCGCCCACCGTGACCTCGCGGCCGCCGGGCTTGGGACCGAAGTTCATCGCGGTGGGTGTGTCACGCACCGTGGCGAGGTCTTCCAGATAGACCAGGTATCCCGCGACGCAGTCGAGGACGTGCTGCCAGGGCCGGGTCGCCTCCGGGTGGCGAAGGACGGTCTGAGCTTGGACCCGGCCGGCGCGGACAATGTCGGCCACCAGGCGATCCGCCGAATAGTCGCCGCCGCCGATCACATTGCCGCCGCGCGCAGTGGCCAGAGGCGTGCCCATCTGGGCGTAGAAGCTCTTGGCGTAGCTCTGGACCACGATCTCCGTGGCCGCCTTGGAGGCGGAATAGGGATCCTTGCCGCCCAGGGCGTCGGTCTCCACGAAGGCCCGGCCGGTCTCGGCGTTGGCGTAGACCTTGTCGGAGGTGATCACGAGCACGGCCATGAGGGCGGGCTGGGACCTCAGGGTCTGCAGCAGGTGCGCCGTGCCCATGATATTGGCGGCGAAGGTGCCGACGGGGTCCTGGATGGACGTCCGGACGATCGGCTGGGCGGCCATGTGCAGCACGAGGTCAAAGGTCTGACCCGCGAGCGCCGTCTTCACGGCGGCTTCATCCCGAAGGTCAGTGAGGTGCGAGGTGACGCCCTCGCCCACCTGGGCCTGGTCGAACAGGGCCGGGGTCTGGTCCGGGGGCAGGGCGAGACCGGTGACCCTGGCGCCCATGCGCGTGAGCCAGAGCGCCGCCCAGCCGCCCTTGAAGCCGGTGTGGCCGGTCAGCAGCACGGACTTACCGGCCCAGAACGCCGGCGACGGACGCCTCACGACCACAGCCGCCAAGGCGCCTGGCCGCTCGCCCACAGAGCTTCCAGCTGGTTCTTGTCGCGCAGGGTGTCCATGGCGGCCCAGAAGCCATCGTGGTGGCGGGCCATCAGCTGGCCGTCGCGGGCCAGGGACTCCAGGGGCTCAGCCTCGAAGGGGATATCGTCGCCGGCGATGCGGCTGATCACCTCGGGCTGCAGCACGAAGAAGCCGCCATTGATCAGGCCATTGTCGCCCGGGGGCTTTTCAATGAACCGCTGAACCGCGCCTTCGACGATCTCGAGGGCGCCATAGCGCCCGGGCGGGGCGACCGCCGTGACCGTCGCCTGCCGACCGTGGGCCACGTGGAAGTCCGCCAGCGCCTTGAGGTCCACATCGGCGACGCCGTCGCCATAGGTCATGAAGAAGGGCTCGCCTGGGGTGAGGTAGTTTGCGACCCGCCGCAGCCGACCACCGGTCATGGACTCAGCCCCGGTATCCACAAGGGTGACCTTCCAGGGCTCGTGGTTGGTGGAGTGATAGCTGAGGCTGCCGGCGGCCAGGTCGACGGTCAGGTCGGCGTTATGCAGGACATAGTTGGCGAAGTACTCCTTCACCACATAGCCCTTGTAGCCCAGGCAGACGACGAAGTCGTTGAAGCCGTAGTGCGAGAACAGCTTCATGATGTGCCACAGGATCGGCCGGCCGCCGATCTCGATCATGGGCTTGGGCCGCAGGTGGCTTTCTTCCGAAATCCGGGTGCCGAGGCCGCCTGCGAGAATGACCGTCTTCATGGAAAGTGCTCCAGGCGTTAGGGCGTGACAACCGAGGGGGAAGGTCGGCCTCAGCGGCCATCACGCTCTACACGTTTAGATCAGAGCTGCGCCTCCCGGCGAATGCGCTCATTCGTCGGGAGACAGCTCTAGGCGATGCGCTTGACGAAGGCGTCCGGCCAGTAGGTGACGCGCTCGGTCACCGCGCCCTCATTGAAGGGCCACTTGGGCTCCTCGACGATGAAGCGGGGATCCTCGGCCACAAAGGCGTGGACGGCGGCCTGCGGGTTGTTCCAGTCCCAGTCCTCGGCGGTGCGCGGCCCGCCCTTGACCAGGGCCATGACACCGTCGGTGGCCACGACATAGGAGCCGACCTCGATGAGTTCGCCATAGGCTCGCAGTTCGTCCAGGACGTGCTGCTTGGTGTGGTTTGAGTCCAGAACCACCAGCACTTTCTCGCCTGGCTTGATCAACGCCTTGACGCTGTCCAGCACCTCGGGGGCGGTGGACGAGCCCTCAATCAGTTCGATGCGCTTCTTCATCGGGTGGGCCTCGATGGCCGCGCGGTTGTGGGGTCGGATCTCGATATCGACGCCGATCACGCGGCCATTGCCCATGGCCTCGAACAGGGAGGCGTAGAAGATCAGGGAGCCGCCATGGGCGACACCGGTCTCGACCAGGACGTCAGGCTTCAGATCCCAGATCACCTCCTGCAGGCGCACCATGTCTTCCGGGAGCTGGATGATCGGGCGACCCATCCAGCTGAAGGCGTAGACATACTTCGCGTCCCAGGTGGCGCGCAGCCAAGCCCGGGACGCGGCCGCGAAGCCTTCGCTTGTGGCCAGGCTGTAGCGGGTTTCGGTCCCGCCTGACTTGACGGTGACTTCGCCGGTCTCGTCGTCGATGATCGTGATCAATGGATCGTCCCTGGAGGAGTTGGGCTCAAAGGCTGCATATGCGCCAGCGGTGAAGCCGACTTATAAAGCCTTTGCGTTCGGGTTGAAGTGTGAAGCCGCCCGGCGAGGCCTACGGACGAGGAGCATTTGATGGGGATCGGCCGCGAGCGGATCGATTTCGTTGTGGTGGGCGCCCAGAAGGCGGGCACCACGGCGCTGTTCGACTATCTGTGCGAGGATCCGAACATCTTCCTGCCGCCCGAGAAGGAGGTTCACTTCTTCGATGACGAGGCCCGGGATTGGGCGTCAGGCGACTACAGCGACTACCATCGCAGGTTCGAGCTCCAGAGCGGAAGGATTTGCGGCGAGGTGACGCCGATCTACATGTACTGGCCGCAGGCGATGGAGCGAATCCGGGACTATAATCCCGATATCCGCGTCATCTGCCTGCTTCGGGATCCGGTTGAACGGGCCTGGTCCCATTGGCGCATGGAGACGGCGCGCGGGGCCGAGGATCAGTCGTTCAGCTCGGCGATCCGTCGCGGGCGCCAGCGGCTTTTCGAGACCGATCCCTGGGGGAGCCACCGGGTTCATTCCTATGTCGAGCGCGGGTTCTACGCGGAGCAGTTGGCCAGAATCTTCGGGCTTTTTCCGCGCTCACAGGTGCTTGTATTGGAGAACGACGCCCTGGAGACACACCCGCAGGAAACCCTGGGGTGCTTCAACGCCTTCGTCGGAGCCTCGGCTCCGAGGCCTCGGCAAAAGCGCCGCGTGCATGTTGGGCGCGCTGTCGGTGAGATGCCTGAGGAGGATCGCGCCTATCTGTCTGGCGTGTATGCCGGCGACCAAGCGCGACTCGCGGCGCTGCTAGCTCAGACGGGATGATCGGGCGAGTCGAAATCTCGCCTGAGGCGCGAGATTCGCTTTCGTCAGAAGGAACTCTGGTTTAAGGTTGACTGTCAGCCTAGCTCTCCATGGCTGTGTCGCTTTGGCCGGGCGTTGGATTTGCAGAATCCGCGTCCGGCCTTTGTGTTTTTGGAGCTCCGCCAGGATTGGCGTTGAGGTGGCGACAGCCGGGGGCGGCGCGTCTTAGTCCAGCCATTTCGAGCGAGATGTGGGCGATGGGGGAGGTCCTCAGGCTGCTAGGGCGGCTGCGCCGGCCGGCGGGCGGCGAGGAGGTCTTGCACGGGGCTATGGGACTGCGTCCAGGAGGGCGAGAGGCCGGAGAGAGGCACGGGGGCCTGCGATCCCGGCTTCCCGGCAGGTCAGTTGTGGCGCCGCGATAAGGCTCTGGCTCGCAATCAGATCCAAGCGCGCGAGCCGGGACGGAGCGGATAGGTTCAAACGAAATGGGGCCGCTCTTGCGAGCGGCCCCACACGTCTAGGTCAGACTTGCCGTGGTTAGGCGACGAAGTCCGTAGAGGCGACGGCAGCCACGCCGGTGAGCTTCACCGCAGCGTTGACCGTGTTGGTGGCGCCGACGTCGGCGAACACGAAGGTATCTGCGCCAACCTTCACCGCAACGATGTCACGGTTACCATTGGTGATCAGCTGCGTCGCGTCGGCCAGAGCCTGAGCATAAGTGCCCTGGCTGATCGAGGCGAAGTTCGAAGCGGTACCAGCGAAGCCGAACGACACAGTGTCCGTTCCAGAGACGAAATCGGTGATTTCGTCATTGCTGCCAGCCACAGACGAAGAGTCGCCCGCCGCGAAGGTGAAGCGGTCGGCACCTGCGCCACCGGTCACGACATCGACACCAGTGCCGGCAGCAATAGTGTCGGTACCGTCACCACCAGTGATGGTCTCAGCACCGGCGCCGCCGGTGATGTTGTCGTTGCCGTCGCCGCCGTTCAGCTTCGAGGCACCGGCACCGCCGGTGATGGCGTCGTTACCCGCGTCACCGTTGATGACATCCGCGCCGCCGCCGGAAGTGATGGCGTCGTTGCCGTCGCCGCCGCTGATGGTTTCACCACCCGCACCGCCGGTGACCGCGTCATTGCCGGCGCCACCAGAAAGGCTAGCCGAGCCAGCGCCACCGGTGAGTTGGTCGTTGCCGTCGCCGCCAACGAGGGTAGCAGCACCACCGCCGCTCGCGAGGGTGTCAGTACCGGCCCCACCGTCGATGATGTCGGCGCCGCCGCCACCATTCAGGTTGTCGTTGCCGTCTTCGCCGTAGATCGAGTCGCCTTGGGCGCTACCGGTGATCTGGTCATCGCCGAGGTTGCCGTTCAGGAAGCCGTTACCAGCGGCGCCGGTGCCAACGATGGTGTCGTTGCCTTGGCCGCCGAGGATGGTGTCGGACTCGCTGGCGCCAGCGCCGCCGGTGAGGCTGTCGTCGCCGAGGTTGCCGTTGGCCCAGTTCGAGCCGGTGCCGACGGTGATGTTGTCACCATCTTGACCGCCGTACAGGCTGTCGGAACCCGTGCCACCGTCGATGGTGTCAGCGCCCGCATTGCCTTGCAGGGTGTCGGCGCCGCCGGCGCCCAGCAGGCTGTCGGCGCCGGCGCCACCGAAGATGGAGTCGGCCGAGCTGCCGCCGGCGGTGATGGTGTCGTTGCCATCGCCGAGGTCAACGGTCTTGGCGCCGCCGCCGCTCAGATCGACCGAGTCGTTGCCAGCTTCACCGGCGATCGTGTCGGTGCCGGTGCCAGCGGTGATGCTGTCGTCCCCGAGGTTGCCGTTCAGGTTGTCATTGCCGCCCGAGCCGTCGATCTGGTCGTTGCCTTGACCACCGATCAGGGTGTCGGCGCCCGTGGTGGTGGCCGAGGTGTCGGAGCCGACAATGGTATCGTTGCCGAGGTTGCCGTTCACCCAGTCGGAACCGCCGCCCGCAGTCAGCGAGTCGTTGCCTTGACCACCGTAAATGGAGTCGTTGCCCGTGCCGCCCGACAGTTGATCGTCGCCGCCGTTGCCCTGGAGGACATCAGCGCCGCCGGCACCGTCGAAGGTGTCGTTACCAGCGTTGCCGAAGTAGGCGTCGGCAGTGCTCGAGGCGGCAGCGCCGGTGTCAGCACCGGCAGAACCGATGACCAGCTGCGAGTTCACGTCGGCGAACACGATGTTCGCGACGTTGACCGCGGCGGTGCCTTGGATGGTGTTGTTGAAGGCGACGGTACGACCGTTGTAGGTCAGGGTCGTAACCGCCGGGTCCGAACCCGAAGCCGCGACGAACGCGACAGACACGTCGGTGGCCTTAGACCCCGCCGTGGTGAAGACGAGCGTATCAGTCGCAATGTTGAAGCTCAACGCCTGCGTCGGAGTGATCGTCTCGAAAAAATAGTTAGCCATGCTTCTCTCCAGTCATGTGTCACACGGACCCCCGAAACGCCTGGCCACCATTCACGCGAATGGAGCGGTCCCAGCGGTCCATACCTCTACGCACAGCGGAGCAATGGCAGAGGTTAAATGAGCCCGAGGAAGAGGTATCGGAACCGCGGAAAATGCGCAACAGCAAAAACAACTGCTGAACGCCTTCCCACCGGATTGCCCGACAGCTCTTTGTCACTGTTCCTTCAAAGCCGAACCGATTGTGTCGGTGAACGGACTGATGACGTAGGACAGCACGGTCCGGGAGCCGGTGGTGATCATGGTCATGGCGGGCATACCCGGTGTCAGCTTCGCGCCGGCCGGAAGCTTCGCCAACTCCTTGGGCGAGATCTTCAGATCAACCTTGAAGTAGCCAAAGCCGGACTTGTCGTCGGTGAGCTGATCCGCGGACACATTGGTGACCTCCGCATCAAGCGGCGAGACCTTGCGATAGTCGAAGGCCGTTAGGCGCACCTTGGCGGTCATCCCGGGATGGACGCTGTCGATGTCGTCCGGCTTGATCCGGGCGGTGATCACCAGGGGGGACTTGTCCGGCACGACCGTCAGGAGCAGCTCGCCGGCGCCGATGACGCCGCCCACCGTATGTTGGGTGAGGTCGAGGACGTACCCACTGTCCGGCGCCCGGATGATCGTACCGTCGAGCGTCTGTTGGGCGGCGGCGAGCCTCGGCCCCACATCGGCCAGGCCGGTCTGCATCTGCCGCATGCCCTCGGCGGCCTGTGAGATCCGCTCGTCGCGAATGGTCATCAGCTGCGAGCGGGTCTCGCCCTTCAGCTCACGCAGGCGGTTGATCTCCGACAGGAGCGCCCCTCGGCGTCCCGCTGAGTCCGACAGCGTCCGCTGGTAGCGCAAGATGAGGGTCTTGGGCGCATAGCCCTTCTCATAGAGCGTCTGATAGCCAGCCAGCTCCTCACGCGTGAGCGCGATGGTCTCGTCGACGGCGTCCAACTGGGCTTGAACGCCGCTGATCTGGCTGTCGATCTGCACCATCCGCTGCCGCAGCACCTCGGTCTGGCTCTCGAAGGTCTGAAGACGCGAGGAGAACAGGAACTCCTGATCCCGGATCGCCATGGCGACCCTGGGATCGGAAATGCGGGTCATCAGACTGGCGGGAAACGCCACGGACCGGCGATCTGTCGCCTCGGCCTGAAGCCTGGCCAGCTGGGCCGTGAAGGCGTCGTACTGGTTCTGCAGGATGTCGACAGCGGCCCGCGCCTGAACGTCATTCAGCACCATCAAGGGCTGGCCCGCGACAACATGCTGTCCCTCGGCGACCTGGATCGCCTTCACAGTGCCGCCTTCGCGGTGCCTGACAACCTTGCGGCTGGCCTCGACCCGCACCACGCCAGGAGCCGCCACTGCGCTCGTAATCGGCGACACGGCGGCCCAGCCGATCATGCCGATGACAAAGACGCCAACCACCAGGGAGCCGGCGCCGATGGCCTTGCGGACGCGCTGGTCGAGGTTGGGATCCAGAACCTTGTCCGACAGTCTGCTGATCGCCGGAACCCGGGACTTCAACGTATCGAGATCGAGTTTCACCGGGATCCCTCCACAGCGCGAACCGGCTGGGCTTGGGTCACCCGAGCCCACACCGCGTCACGGGGGCCGAACATGTCCACGCGCCCGTCCCGCAGCACCAGCATCTTGTCGGCGGCGCGGAAAATGCCCGGCTTGTGGGATACGACGACGATCGTGCAGCCATGCGCCTTCATCACGTCCAGGCCCGCGAGAAGCGCCTCCTCCCCTTCGGCGTCCAAACTCGCATTAGGCTCGTCCAGCACGATGAACTTGGGATCGCCGACGATCGCCCGCGCAAAGCCCACCCGCTGCTTCTGCCCGGCGGAGAGCGCCTGCGCGGCCTCGCCGAGCTCAGTGTCATAGCCGGCCGGCAAGCGCAGGATCAGTTCGTGGACCCCCGCAATGCGCGCCGCAAGAATAACTTCGCTGTCAGAAATATCGGGCCGGAAGCGGGCGATGTTGTCCCGGATCGTGCCGGAGAACAGTTCTGTGTCCTGCGGCAGATATCCAACGTTCTGGCCGAATTCGGCGCGGTTCCAGGAATATATGTCGGCGCCGTCCAGGCGAATGACGCCCTGGCTTGGCGCATTGATTCCCATCAGCAGCCGCGACAGCGTGGACTTGCCCGCCCCCGACGGGCCGATGACGCCCAGCATCTCCCCGGCCTGCAGAGAGAAGTTGACGCCCTGAAGGATCAGACGCCCGCCGCCGGGCGCGACATAGCTCACCGACTCGACGGAGAGCTGGCCCTTCGCCTTGGGCAGTTGAGTCGTCTGGGTCTCGGGCTTGTAGATCTCGAACAGCTTCATCAGCCGGTCATAGGCCCGCCATCCCGTGGTCAGGCCGTCCCAGGAGCCCACCAGGCGCTCGATGGGCTGCAGCGCGCGCGCGGCCAGGATCATGTTGGCGAACAGCAAGCCCGAATGGATCTTGCCCTTGATCACCAGGTAGGCGCCGATGGCGATGATCAGCACCTGCACGCCCTGGCGCGCAAACTTGCTGACATTGGACAGGACGCTGGCGATTTCGCTCGCGATCGAGCTTTTGTCCATCGTGACCTGGCGAGAAACGCTCCAGCGCGCCGCGAGCGCCGGGACCATGCCCATGGCCCGCACCGCCTCGCCGTTCCGCAGGGCCGCGTCGGTGAAGCCATAGCTCTTCAGAGCGGCCTCGTTCGCTTCACCCAACAGGGGCCGCGTCACCGCGTCCTGCAGCAGGGTGACGAACAGCAGGATGGCCGCGCCGACCAGTGACACCACCCCAACCAGCGGGTCGATGACGAACAGGATCAGCATGAAGACCGGCATCCAGGGCAGGTCGAAGAAGGCCCCGAACGGGGCGCCCGTCAGCATCTGCCGGAAGGTGTCCAGGTCGCGCAGGGCCTGAGAGCGCAGGGCGGGATGGCCGCGCACCACGCCTTCGAACAGGGTCGAGAACACGTCCTTGGACACCTGGGCGTCCAGTTGCGCGCCCCAGGCCACCAGCACCTTGGCCCGGTAGTGGTCGATGACGCCCGACAGGATGAAACAGAAAATCACGCCCGTGCTGATCACCAACAGGGTCGGAATGCTCGAGCTCGACATCACCCGGCCGTAGATCTGGTAGGTGTAGATCGGCAGGGCCAAATACAGCAGGTTGGAAACGAGACTGAACCCGAAGGCCGCGGCCAGCGGCGTGTAGCCGAGCTTTATCGCCCGCGTGAGCGGATTGTCGGGCTGGTTGGCCATCGGATTGAGAAGTTTCATCAGCGGGTCACCAACCTAAACCACTTGCAGACAGCTGTTCGCCCACCCAACCGCACCACAGGACCAGCCCGCGCGCCGCCGTTGAACTCCGCCGCTGCAATCAAGCCCTGTACGCTTTTAAGGGGGGGTTGACACTTGGTCTTGGGACGAAATTATGTCAATCGCCTGCTCGCGCCGGCTGAATTCGTCGCGCCTGGAGGCCGCCTGGCGCGGGGATCTGTCCGAAGCGCCCGCTGAATCGAAATCTGCAGACAATCGGCGAGTTTTCCGCGTGAGCCAGGCCCGCATCGGCATCATCGGAAGCTGCGTGACGCGGGATCTCTGGCCGCTGGCGGACCAGGCCCCAAAGCACCTGAGTTACGTGGCGCGGACAAGCCTGCCGAGCCTCCTGTCACCGCGGCCTCCCGGGCTGCATCCGGCCGAAGAGCCGCCGCCGCCGCTGAAGCGCCAGCAGCACAATGCGCTCAGGGCCGACATTGAGAAGACGGCGCTGGCGACCCTGGTCGCGTTTCGCCCCACGCACCTGATCTTCGACTTCATCGATGAGCGGTTCGACCTGCTACAGGCCGAGGGCGGCCTCGTCACACGCAGCTGGGAACTTGAGACGAGCGGCTACATGGCCGCCAGCACGGCGACCTTCACCCGCATACCGCGCCTCTCGAGCGGCTGTGATCGCCTGTGGAATGACGCCGTGCGCGAGATGGCCGCCGTCATCGCCCTCAGCCCGCTGAACACCTGCCAGATCATTCTTCACGCCAGCCGCTGGGCGCATACCTACCGCGACGCCCAGGGCGCGCTCCAGGCCTTCCCGCCTGAGGTGGAGATCCTGCCCAGGGAAACCGCGAACATCCGCGAGCAAAACGACCTACTCGCCCGGTATGAGGCTCGCTTCCTGGCCGCCTTCCCCGCGGCCGCGATCGTGCGCAGCGACCTCGGCCAGGCCGATGAGGCGCACCGGTGGGGCTTAAGTCCGTTCCACTATGTGGACGCCTACTATGAGGACATCCGCGGCCAGCTGGCTCGGCTGGGCGCCGTCTAGACGCGCCTGGCCTATCCGCCCGGAGGATTGCGGGCGGCCCAGTGACCAAGGGGTGTCTGGCCCGTGGCGGCGAGTTCCGGATGGGCGACAAGATAGGCGCTGGTGTGTAGCCCCGGCGCGCTCTCGCCGACCCGCCAGGCCCCGCCCCAGAGATAGTCGGTCAAGGGATCAAGCCCCTCACCAGAGGTTCCCCCCTTGGCGACATGGGCGCCCCCATCGAACCAGGGTCCCGGCGACAGCCCCGCGTCGCGGCCACGCCAGGCGAAGGCCGTCAAAGCCTCCTGCCCGGCGAAGTCAGGATAGGTTCGCGCGAACCAGGCGGGATCGAAGAGCGGATTCGGCTTCAGGCCGCGCGCCGAGCCTTCCAACAGGAAATGCAGCAGCGGATTGGCCGCAACCTCCCCGCCCAGCTGAGACGCATAGTAGGCCGGTTCGAACAGGGGATGCGGGCTGAGCCCTGAGGCGGCCCCGACGCGAAGGAAGTGGGCCAGAGGCGCTTCCCGGGCGCCGAAGAGGTCCACGGCCTGGGTGAGATAGTGATCCGTTCGGAACAGCGGGTGCGGATCGAGTCCGGCGAAGGCTCCGATACGCATGTAATGCTCAAGGGGGGTAAGCCCCGTCTCCCCGAGATCGATCCGATTGTGCTCAACATAGAAGCGGGCGTTGAACAGGGGATGCGGATCGCGCAGCTCAGCGCCGCCTTGCAGGATGTAGTGGACCAGGGGGCAGAGCCCCGCGGCGGCCACATCGGGATAGCGCTCAAGATAGAAGGCCTGGTCGAACAGGGCGTGGGGCTGGGCGGTCGGATCGACGCCCCGGCCGACATAGGCCGCGATCGCCGAGACCTGGCGCCCGCCGGATAGCCAGAGCCCGGACGCCGCCACCACCAGGGGCCCACCACCCAGCCGGACCACCAGCTTCTCGGCGCGGCGGCGATGGCGATTGCGTCGGGCGGGCCGCTGCCCGGATATCGCCTGGGCTCGCCAGTGCGCCAACGCGCCGACCCGCGCGCGGGCCTCAGCCTCGCACCGCGCCGCCAGAGCATCCATCAGGGCGGCGCTCAGCCGCGCCCGGGTCAGGGCTTCGTCGCTCTGCGCCCGCTGCACCTTGGCCCGCAAGGCCGCCTGGCGCGCCGTCAAGGTTTCGATCTTCTCCTGGACGCTCTTGGGCCAGGCGTTCAGCGCCCGGGGCGCGGGGTCGGGACTGGACATCGGACTTGTTTCGTTCGGGCGCTCGGTCACGTCAACGCCGCTCCCCATCCGCCAGGCCTTCGCCCACCAGCCAGTCGCGGAAACCGCCCGGCCGAGCATCAAAGGGATCCGGGAAGGCGGCCTGCAGGTCTGGGCGGGCGCGATAGGTCAAGCGGTGCTGCCGGCTGATCGGCGTGCCGTCGGCGTATTGGTCATAGGCCCAGTAACGGGCCGGGATTCGCGGGTCAGTCGCAGCGGACACCTGGTCCTTGTACCAGCGCCAGACCTCATAGACCGGATAGTTGTCGCCAGCGTAGCGCTTGGTCATCACATCCCCGGTCGGGCCGAGCTTGGTGAAATGCCAGAAGCGTAGCGGATAACCATTCACCAGGATCCGGCCGTCACCGGTGACCTCGAGCCGCCGCTGGCTCAGGTTCCAGCTGGCCACGTTGTAGCCTGGGTCGCGGATCACCTTCACCTGCTCGAACAGAGCCGGGACGTGGTCGCACCAGCGCTGGTCGACAAACAGGCCCAAGGGGATGTCGTCGTAGCAGTAGTCCAGCAGCCGGTCGTTCCACCACTTGGCGAAGCGGGCGCCCTCCCCCGTGGTGCGGATCGCCACAAAACCGAGATTGAAGATGCCCGTCCGCGACGCCGACAGGTCGTGGTCCAGGATCGCGGACCGCTCCGTGTTCGGATGCAGGAGGTGGGGCGTCAGAAGGATGTCGCTCTCGCCCAGCCAGTCGACCAGGGGATCCAGCGGCCCGAACAGGGCGGTGTCCGGGTCGAGATAGATGACCGCGTCCGCGCCCGAGGCGCAGGCCTGGTGGATGAAGGGCCCCTTCACCGCGGTGCAGGCCTCGACCACGTCATGCTTGAACAGCCAGGCCTTGAAGTCGTCGATCCCGAGATCCTCGGCCCAGACCACCCGGTCAAAGGGCTCCGCGGCGGGGCTGAACACAAAGCCCAGGGGCGGGCGGTCCGTGATCACCGCCACCAGTTCCCAGTCCGGATGGAAGCGCCGCAGGGTCTGATAGAGCACCCGCGCCCGGTTGAGATAGGAGAAGGTGAAGCTGGAATAACAGAGGACCTTCATGCGTCCTCCAGGAGGTCGGCGGTGAGCGCGCTCATGGCCAGGTCGGCGTGTTGCGGCGACCGCTGGCCGCGGGCCAGGGCGAGCACCTCGCCGGACTCGAACAGGGCGGTCAGCTGAGACTCGTCGGACAGCACCCGCCCATGTCCCCCTTCGGCCACGAAGGCGGCGATATTGCCGCTGTCCGGCCGCGTCAGGATGGCGACACCCGCCGCAACGGCCTCGTGCGCCGTATAGGAGAAGGTCTCGCGGCACAGGGACCAGAGCACCGCGACATCGATCTGCAGCGTCTCAAGGGCGTCCAGCATGGCCCGCGGCGTCTCCAGGGTCACGGCGACCTCCTGGAAAGCCAGGCGCGCGGCCTTCACCGGCCGGGAGGCGAGATGCCAGAATTCATAGCGCGGATCGCCTGAGAAGCGCTCGGCGAGGGCCTGGAACGCGGGCCAGCCCTTGTGCGGCGAAGGCATGCCGAGGAAGGCGACGCGCAGCGGGCCATGGCGAAGGGCTCTCTTTGGCGCGGCGCGCGGAACAAGCCGGGCCAAGGGGGCGATGACATAGGGCTGATCCACGGGCGCGGTGGTCCGGGCCCGCCACAGGTCGTAGACCGACTGGGACGGCGCGGCCACGGTCAGGTCCAGCGCCCGGAACAGGGCGGCGTGCGCCGCCACGTGCCAGGCTCGTTGCGCGCCGAAAACGCAAAGATGACAGGCCGGGCTGTCCGCCGGCGGCGCGGCGCAGTCCGCCACCTCGTTTCGCATCAGGTGATAGCCGGCGCAGAGGCTCGTGAAGTCGTGCAGCCAGAGGAACCCTTTGGAGAGGCCCGCGGCCCTGAGGATGGCCACCACCTCGTCCGGCTGGTGGCCAAGCATATTGTGGATCGCAAAGCTGGTCTGGGCGCCGGTGGGGGCGGGTTTCAGCGCCGCGGCGATGGTGTCCGCATCAAACACCCCCACCGGCGCCCCGTTCAGGAGCACGCCAAGGGCGCCCACTGCGCCGGCGGGCCGCACGATGGGCCAATGGGTGGCGGGGAACAGGTGCAGATGGTCCCGGCCCAGCGCGCCCATGGCGGCGTCTTCGCGCTGCAGGCAAAGCTGAACACCGCCAACATTGGCCGTGTAGTCGTCGTGGCTGAACGTGATGTGCAGGTCGCCTCGGACCGAGCGACGCGTGGCGAGGGCGGCCTCGAGCGCCGACGCCGGATCGCGCTCGACCTTGGCGGCCCGCTGCGCCGCCGTCGCGAGGCGCTTCTCCATAGACTCCAGTCCACTGATCACCTGGTGCCGGAAGCCCAGGTCATAGCCGGGCGTGCGCCCCTCAGCGCGGCCCGCCGCCAGCCAGTGGAAGAACGGATTGAGGCCCGCCGCGCCGACGTCCGGATTCAGCTCCAGATAGTCGCGGGCCGAGAAGGCCAGGTTGGGATTGCGCCCTTCGCGCCAGCCGTTGGTCAGATAGTGCTCCAGGGGGTCCAGCCCCAGGTCGGCGACATCCGAATTGGCCCAGAGATAGTAGTCGGCGTCGAACTCCGGGGCGATCATCGCCCGGGCCTCATCCAGGCTAGGTCCCGCCGGCGGCGCCGTAGCGGCCACCGATGGCCGCGGGCGCGGAGGATCGAAACGCCAGGCCGTCGCGTGCCCGGCGTCGCGCTTCAGCCAGACATAGTCGAGCGCGTAGGCGGAGGCGGCGATGGCCCGGCCTTCGCGCCACCCCTGTTCGAGATAGTGATGGAAGGGGTCGCTCCCGGCGACGTCGGGGTTCGCCTCCAGGTAGGCCTTGGACGAGAACCAGGGGGCGGGGTCGCGCAGCTCCCGCCAGCCGGCGTCGACATAATGGCGAAGGGGTTCGCCACCCTGCTGAGCCACGTCGGGATAGGCCAGTCGGTAGAAGCTCGCATCGAAGGCGGCCGCCAGAACGCGGTAGGCGTGATCGTTGTCGGCCGCATCGGCCATGCGCGGTCTTCCTGTGCCTCAGGGCCGGTTAGTGCAACAGAAGCGGGAGGCGATCAACCGCGCCCTTCGCCCGGCGCAAGCACCGGCGCCCTTGTCGGACGCCCCGCGCGCCCCTACAGCGGGAAACCTCACCTATGTCACTCCAGGGAACAAATGCCCTCCGCGAAGGCCAATACGGGTATGCAGACGGCGCGGCCGGCCTATCTGGTCCTGGGCATGCACCGGTCCGGCACCTCGGCGGCGACCCAGTTGCTGGCCCTGGCGGGGGCGAACCTGCCAGGCCGGCTGATCGAGGGCGATGAGCACAACGCCAAGGGCTATTTCGAACCCTGGCGGATCGCGGTGTTCAACGACGAGCGGCTCCGGGCCGCTGGCTCGGCCTGGCACGACCCCTTTGCGCATCCCTATGTGGCCCTGCCCGACGCCGGCCAGGAGGCCGCGTGGACGGAGCGCGCGCGGGCCTTGTTTGTGGAGGAGTACCAGGGCGCCGCCATTCCGCTGCTGAAGGATCCGCGGGTCTCAGTGCTGACGCCCCTTTGGCGGCCGGTCCTGGAAGACCTGGGCTACGAACTGCGCTGCGTGATCCCCGTGCGCCACCCCCTGGCCGTCGCCGGCTCGCTGGGCAAGCGCGACGGCTTCCCGGTCGAGAAGTCGGTGCTGCTCTGGGTCACCTACATGCTGGCGGCGGAGGCGGGCAGCCGCGGCCTGAAGCGCGCCTTTGTCGACTACGACACCCTGTTGACCGACTGGCGCGGCGAGGTCGCCCGGATCGAGACTGCGCATGGCGCGCCGCTTCCGGCCCTGACGGAGGCCGCGGCCGTCGAGATCGACGCATTCCTGACCCCCGAACTGCGGCGCAACACCGGCGATGACCAGCTGCACCAGGTCCCGATCTCGGGCGGCCTCGCCCAGTCAGTGTTCTCCGCCTTCCAGATCGCCGCGGCCGGAGCGCCCCTGGACCTTCGCGCCCTGGACGCCGCCACCGCACGGCTTTTGGAGATGCGGGCCCAGATGGGCCCCCTCGTCTCCCCGGTCACCCGCGACCTGGACCAGGCTCGCAGCGATCTCGCCGACGCCCACCGCCTGTACGCCTTCCGCATGTCCGAGGCCCTGGACAAGCTCCTAGAGCAGCACTGAGCAGCGCCCTTGTCCGAGCCCTCCCCCGCCGCCCCGTCGAATGACGTCGCCGCCCTGCTCGCCCGCAGGCGTGAGCTGTTCCTGGTGCGGCGCACGGTCGCCGAGGATCGCTGGCGCCGCTATTGCGAGGCCGCCGGCCGCCGCATGTGGGACCGCCAGCGTGGCGCCGCCGAGCAGCGGCTCGACAATCTGCTGGCGCGGGGCAAGTGGCCGGGGCGCGTGCTGCTGCTGGCCCGTTCCGGCCTGTGGAACCCGAGGATCCGCACGGGGCTGGGCGGCGTGGCCGGGCCGGCGCTCGACATCGTCTCCTACGTCCGCGCCGGCCCACGGGCCGACGCGAACCCGCGCGCCCTGTTCGACCAGGCCTTCTATCTTGAGCATAACCCGGACATCAGCAAGACGGCCTGGGCGCCCCTGGCCCACTACCTGATTGCGGGCGACGCCGAAGGCCGCCAGCCGCACCCGCTGTTCGATCTGGCCGACTACCGGGCCACCCACGCCGTGAAGTTGGCCGCCTGCGGGCTCACCGCCCTGCAGCACTTCGTCTATGTGGGCGCTCGCGAGGGCTACGACCCGCACATGCTGTTCGACCTGCGCCACTATGTGGGCCAGTGCGAGGCGGTGGCGAGAACGGGGGAGAACCCCCTGACCCACTATCTGCGCGAGGGCTGGCGACAGGGTCTGAACCCTCACCCGCTGTTCGCCAACGACTGGTACCTGGAACGCAATCCCGAGCTCGCCGAGCTCAAGATCGCGCCCCTGCTGCACTACGTGACCGCCGGAGCCCTGGAGGGGCGCGCGCCGCACCCGCTGTTCGACGCCGGCTGGTACGGGGAGCGCTATCGCGAGGCCGCGCCGCGCGGCTCGACACCGCTGGCCCAGTTCCTGACCAGCCACCCCGAAGAGCGGCGCAACCCCAGCGGCGACTTCGATTCCAACTTCTATTTCGACCAGGCCGCCGACGCGCCACGCGATGTCCATGCCCTGGTCCACTACCTGACCGAGGGCGCCTTCCTGGGCCTTTCGCCAGCGGCGGACTTCCACGAAGAAACCTATCTGGCCGAGACCCCGCAGCTGGCCGACAGTGAGATGAGCGGGCTGGAGCACTGGATCCGCTCGCGCCTGCCCAAACCCCAGGGGCCGGCGCACACCGGCCTGGCCCTCGACGGGGGTCTGTTCGAGCAGTTGCGCGGCCAGGCCCGGCTGCGCGATCCCGGCGCCTACAACACCGAGGCCTATCTCGACCTGGCCGCCGACGCCCGCCGCCTGCGCGAGCAGCGCAAGGCGGCGTTCCAGCCTGAGCCGCTGAAGCTAATCCGGGTCGCCCAGGCGGAGGTCGACGCCGCGGCGCAGGCGCTGAGCTTTCCGAGCCCGGCGGCGCCGAAGGCCTCCATCGTCATCCCGGCCTACAACAACCTGACCTACACCCTGGAATGCCTGGCCGCGCTCAGCGCCGCCGGCGGCCTCGACGCCGCCGAGGTCATCGTCATCGACGACGCCTCCCAGGACCGCACCGCTGAGGTGCTGGCCAAGGTTCCTGGCCTCAAGCTGATCGTCAACGCCGAGAACCTGGGCTTCATCCGCACCTGCAACCGCGCGGCCGAGGCCGCGACGGGCGAATTCGTCATCTTCCTGAACAACGACGTCCAGGTCCGCGACGGCTGGCTGGGCGCCCTGCTCGCCCCCTTCGCGGACTGGGAACGGGTCGGCGCCACCGCGCCCAAGATGCTGTTCCCGGATGGTCGGCTGCAGGAGGCCGGCGCCCGCATCGGGCTGGACGGAACCTCCGAGATGATCGGGCTGTTCGAGGACCCGAACCTGGCCCGCTGGAACACCCGGCGCGAGGTGGACTACGCGTCGGGCGCCTGCCTGGCGGTGCGCCGCGAGGTCTTCGCCGAGCTGGGCGGCTTCGACATGGCCTTCGTGCCGGCCTATTGCGAGGACGCCGACCTCTGCTTCCGCCTGCGCCAGCGCGGCCTGCGGATCGTCTATGAGCCCACCGCCGAGATCGTCCACCACCTCAGCATCACCGCCGAGAGCATCGATTCGAGCTACAAGCTCCGCCTGGCCACCCGCAACCAGCAGACCTTCGTGCAGCGCTGGGCGCAGGACCTGGAGGCGCTGAACCAGGTCCGCACCATCGCCTTCCACCTGCCGCAGTTCCACGCCATCCCGGAGAACGACCGCTGGTGGGGCGCCGGCTTCACCGAGTGGACCAATGTCACCCGGGCCCTGCCGAACTATCGCGGCCACTACCAGCCGCACCGGCCGGCCGACCTGGGCTTCTATGACCTGACCGATGCGGACGCCCTGCGACGCCAGGGCGAGCTCGCGCGCCGCTATGGGGTCTCCGGCTTCTGCCATTACTTCTACTGGTTCTCCGGCGGTCGCCGCGTGCTGGAAAAGCCGCTCGAGCACCTGAAGACCGGCGCGGCCGGGGATTTCCCGTTCTGCCTGTGCTGGGCCAACGAGAACTGGACCCGCACCTGGGACGGCCAGGAGCGCGACGTCCTGCTTGAGCAGACCTATGGCGACGGCGACGCCGAGGCGGTGATCGCCGAGCTGGCGGCCTTCTTTGACCGGCCGAACCATATCCGGGTCAACGGCAAGCCCCTGGTGCTGATCTATCGGATGGGCCTGCTGCCGAACGCCCGGGCCTGGGCCGAGACCTGGCGCGCCTGGTGCCGGGCCAACGGTCATGGCGAGATCTACCTGGCCTTTGTGGAAACCTTCGAACACGCTGGCGCGGCGCTGGACCCCGCGGCCTTTGGCTTCGACGCCTCGGTGGAGTTTCCCCCGGCCGGGGCGGCCACCCCGGTCCACCCGCCGGGAGCCCTGATCAATCCGCACTTCAAGGGTCACGTGGCCGACTATCGCCACACCGTGCGGCGCTATTTCGAGGCGGAAATCCCGGGGCACACCCGGTTCCGGGGCGTGGCGCCGTCCTGGGACAACACGGCGCGGCGCCAGGATGCGCCCTACATCTTCCACTTCGCCTCGCCCGGCGCATTCCAGGCCTGGCTTGAAGTCGCCTTCGCTGAGACCCGCCGGCAGAACTATGGCGACGAGCGGATCGTGTTCATCAACGCCTGGAACGAATGGGCCGAGGGCGCCCACCTGGAACCGGACGTGAAGTTCGGCCACGGGTGGCTGGAGGCGGTCCGCAACGCCTATGACGCGGATTTCCTGAAGCGATGAGCGCCGCCCTGCACGTTGTCGGCCACCCCTTCGCCCCCCTGGGGATGGGGACGCATATGCGGGTTGCGGTCCGCGCCCTGGACGCCGCGCGCGTCCCCGCGGCGGTCGTCGATGTCTATGGTCACGACCGGCGTCGCGACGCGGGCCTGGAGGCCGAGTTCGCGCCGCGCCTGACCGACGGCCTCAGCCCGCGCCTCAACCTGTTCTGCATCAACGCCGACGAGGTGGAGCCGGTGCTGGCCCGCCTGGACGCCGCGGCTTTCGCAAGCGCCTACAACATCATCTACCCGGCCTGGGAGCTGTCGAAGTATCCCGAACCCTGGGCCAGGCTGGTCGAGCGCTTCGACGAGGTCTGGGCGCCTTCGGCCTTTGTCCGCGACTCCATCGCCGGGTCCGTCAGCATCCCGGTCCAGCATATGCCGCTGTCCGTGGAGCCGCGGCTGGGGAGCTTCCTCGGGCGACGCCGGTTCGGGATCCCGGAAGACGCCTTCACCATCTTCTTCTCCTTCGACTTTTCCTCTTGGGCGCAGCGCAAGAACCCGGGCGCGGTGCTGGAGGCCTTCGAAAAGCTGGTGGCCCGCAGGCCGAACGCGGCCCTGCATTGCATCATCAAGTTGAAGGGCGGCGATCCGGACCATCCGGTGCGCAGGGCCCTCGCCGCGCGGGTCGCGGCCCTGGGCGGGCGGGCCCAGCTGATGACCGAGCCCCTGAGCGACGACGAGATGGGCAACCTGATGCGCAACGTCGACGCCTTTGTCTCGCTGCAGCGCTCCGAAGGCTTTGGGTTCGGGATGGCCGAGGCCATGGCCCTTGGCCGCGTGGCCGTCGCCACCGGCTATGCCGGCAACATGGACTTCATGACGCCGGAGACCAGCCGACCCGTCGACTACACCCTGATCCCGGTCGGGCCGGACGACTATCCGCACCCGCAGGGCCAGGTCTGGGCGGACCCGGACGTCGACCACGCGGTGCGTATCCTTGAGGCCCTGGTGGACGATCCGGCCGAAGTCCGCCGGGTCGGGGCCGCGGCCCGTCGCCGGATGCGGCTGGAGTTCAGCCACCGGGCGGGCGGATTGAGATACGCCGCCCGTCTGGAAGAGATTTCCGCCCGCCTCTAGCCGGCGGACGCCTTGGCCTTGGCGGGCTTTGCGGCGTTGGCAGGCGCGGCGAGAGCCGCGGGCGGCTCGACGGGAAGGCCCGGATCTGCAGCGATGGTCACCTGGTGGATCGCGAACTCGCCCCCCGGCGCGTCGTCCAGGTCGATGCGGATCTGTTCGATGATGGAACTCGTCCAATCCGCGCCGCCATGCTGCAGGCGTTGCATGTCGAACACCAGGATCGTGGTTTCACCCGGCTTCGGCGGCGACCCGAAGGCCGGCCTGGCGCGGAACCCGGCCGACTCGCCGTGGGCGGCGGTCGTGTAGAACACGGTCCCGTCCCAGGCCTGCCCCGGCAGCAGGCGGGTCAGGCGGACGATCACCAGGGTCCGGGTGTGGCCATCGACATTCAGCCCCTTGGGGCTGCGCAGGATCGGGTCCGGCCGCACCATGCGGTAGCGCATGCCGGCGCCGTCCAGCGGCAGAACCTCGCCGCCGGAAGCGACGAAGCCGTCCGTGGAGCCCTCGAACCGCCAGAGCTTCTCGGCCTTCAGCGGCTTGCCCTGAAACTCGAAGGCCCCACTCGCCGCAGACCAGGTCAGGGGCGCCGGCGGCGCCTGGCGCTGCGGCTTGACGGGGGGCGGCGGAAGCAGCCGCCGCGCCTCGGCCTCAGCCACCCCGGCCGGCGGGGCGGCGAGCTTCTTCTCCCGCGGAGCAAGGCGGTCGCAACCTGTCAGGCAAAGCGCCGCCGCCAGGAGGATGGGAGCTGACTTCATTCTGCGGCTCCTTGGCCCGCGCCGGAGCGCGAGGGATCGAGGCTGACATAGAAGGCCGCCGCCAGGGCCGAGAGGTCGAGGAAGTAGAGATAGCGGTAGTCGCAGGCGATGGAGATGATCGCAAAGGTTCCGGTGAAGGCGATCCCCGCCAGGGCCATGGCGGCGATCGGCACATCCTGCGGATCACGCCGCCACAGCAGGAGCCCGGCGGCGCCCACGGCGATCAGGAAGTAGGCGGCGTGCGAGAACACCGGCGTGTCGAGCAGCCAGCTTGCGTAGTTCACCAGATACTGGTCGACGGGATCGAGCCCCAAAGGGGCCTTCATCTCCGCCGCGAGCCCGGCCGGAGCGTCCACGCCGACCGCAAACGGCAGGCAACTGTCGATCTTTGGGGTGAGGAACACCCAGTAGAAGTCCGCGAACCGCACCTTCAGATAGGTCAGCGGGTGGCTCTTCAGCAGTTCGAACCATTGCCGGGAGATCACCTCGTTGGGGATCGTGTCCAGGACGTAGGAGAATTCGTCGTCCACCTTCAGATAGTCGATGCGTTCCGGCGAGTAGAGGCGCGCGCCGCGGGTCTGGACCATCTGGGCGGAGGATTCGCTGAACGCCGCGATCTGCTTCAGCTGCAGCGTCGGCTCGAGCTTGACCATGCCGACGATGTCATAGGTCTGCACGATGCGCAGACCGGTCTTGGGCGGTGCGGCTTCAGGCGACTTGGGCGGCGTCGCCAGCCAGCTGATCAGGGCTCCGGCCACCAGCACCGCGACAAAGCCGCCAAGGCCCCAGGCGGCGATGGCGCGGCCGCCACGGGCCCGGACGGTCCAGCCCAGGGCCCCGGCGGCGACCAGGCCTGCGACAATCCCGTTCTGCCGAACCTGGGCGGCCAGGGCCAACATCAGCATGATGGCCAGCAGCCGGCCCCAGGGATGCGGCCCCGCGCCGTCCCAGTCCCGCGCCAGGCGCGCCTGCTGGACAAAGGCGGCCACCGCCAGGTTGGCGAACAGCACGTCCTTCCAGACGATGCCCTGGTAGATCAGCAGGGCCGGGGCCAGCACCAGCAGCCCGGCGGCGGCCACCGCCCACCAGGACACCCGCGGCCGCAGGTCGGTCAGGCTCATCAGCGAGCCATAGAGCAGGGCCCCGCTGGCCGTCACATAGAGGCCCGGTCCGGGCGCCAGGTGGTCGAAGAAGCCGAGGATCGCCGCATAGACCACCGGCCCCCAGGTGGCGTGGACGCCCAGCCGCCCCTCGCGGAGCTGAGCCAGGGAGTCGTAGGTCATGTGACCCGGCAGGCTGAGGGCCAGCATCACCAGGAAGCCGGCTCCCAGCACATAGTGCACGACCCGTTCAGGCCGGGGCGCCTTGGTCGTTGTGGTCATGCAGGTCTCCAGACGAAAGCGATACCTAGAGCGTGATCGTCGAAAGCGAAACCCGGCTTCGAATGCCAACGAGCCCTAACTTTTTGAATTAGAGCCTTTTTTGATCCGCCCAATGATTCTCTTCGACGCAACAGGCTCTACGGCTAGTCGCAGAAGTTGAGAAGACCCACGCTTGGCGAGACCCGGCGATCCATGCTCAACATCGCCCATGGCGGCAAGCGATGGCATTGAGATCATCCCGGCGGGGCCGGACCGGCCGCACACCCATGCGGCCATGCTGGCCCAGGTGTTCGGACCCTCGGAGAAGTTCACCGCCAAGGCCATCGCCTGGAGATACCGGGACAACCCGGCAGGGGCCGTGGTCGGCGCGGACGCCTGGTCGGGCGAGACCCTGGCCGCCCACTATGTCACCTGCCCGGCCCAGATGACCTTGGAGGGCCGCCCCGCGCGCGGCCTCCTGTCCCTCAACACCGCCACCCATCCGGACTTCCAGGGCAAGGGCCTGTTCACCAGGCTGGCGGAAGCCACCTACGCCGCGGGCGCTGACCAGGGGTTCGACTTCGTGTTCGGCGTGGCCAACGCCAATTCCACGCCGGGCTTCATCCGCAAGCTGGGGTTCCAGCTGGTGGCCCCTCTGGCGGCCGGCGCCCTGGTCAATCCGCCCCGAGGGTTTGAGCCGGAGCCTGTGCAGCTGGCCGGGGCCTGGGACGCCCGCACCCTGTCCTGGCGGCTGGCCAACCCGGCGGGCCGGTATCGGATCGCCCGGCGTGGCGAGCTCACCGCCGTCTGGGCGCGCACCCACCTGCCGATCGTCGACTGCGCCGCCTTCCTGCCGCAGGTCGCCGAGGCGCCGGACCAGGGCGCGCCGCCGCGCATGAGCCTGTTCATCGGTCTGGACCCTCGCCTGGGGTTGGATCGCCGTATCTTCCTGCCCCTGCCCGAGCGGCTGCGGCCCTCGCCCCTGAACCTGATCTACCGGCCCCTGTCGGCGCGGGCGCCCAAGGCCCTGGAGGCGGCCCAGGTCGCCATCAGCTTCCTGGACTTCGATCCCTACTGATGATCGTCCATCTGCTGGCCCACTTTGACGACGAGTACTGCGCCGTTCCCCTGATCCTGGCCAACCGGCGCGCCGGTCTCGACCAGCGGTTCGTCTATGTCGCCGACTATGCCAGCCCAGAGGTGACGCGCGTCCGCATGGCCGAGACCCGCGCCTTCCTGAGCGGCCTCGGGATTGCGCCGGAGAAGGTGATCCATGCCGCCAGTCAGGTGGCGGACGGCGCCCTGCACCAAGATCCGCTAAAGGCCTTCGAGGCGGCGAGGGGCGCGGTCGAGGCGCTAGGGCCGGCCAGCGGCTTTGTCACCACCGCCTGGGAAGGGGGCCACGCTGACCACGACCTGTGCGCCGCCATGACCGTGGCGCTGGCAGGCGGGCGGCCGATCCAGCAGATCTCGCTCTATCAGGGCCGGAACACCCCAGGGCCGTTGTTCGCCACCGGCGACCCGATCCCCGAGAACGGCCCGGCGACCCGCATCCGCCTGCCCCTGGCCGACTGGCTGGCCTGGGCCCTGGCGGTGCGTCGCTATCCCTCCCAGTGGAAGAGCTGGGCGGGGCTGTGGCCGACCATGTTCGCGAGCTACCTGCGCCGCGGGTTCTGCGTGCAGGCTCTGGCGCCGGCGCGGGTGCTTGAACGCCCCCACCTGGGACGCCTGCTCTACGAGCGACGGTTCGGCGTCGCCTACGAGGCCGTGCGGGCCGCCGCTGACGAGATCCTGGCGCTCAGGCCTGGGCGCGCGTGATCACGACCAGGCCCGCGAACATCAGGGCGAAGCCCGCGGCCATCTGCCAGTTCATCGGCTCGCGGAAGATCAACCAGGCGGCGATGGGAACCAGGGCCGAGCCGAAGATCGAGAACGGATAGGCCTGGGACAGCGGAACGCGGGTCAGGATGTAGAACCAGACCAGGGCGGTGAGCCCGTACCAGCCGAAGGCCCCCATCAGCGGCAGGTTCCGAACCACGCGCAGCGGCAGGGGACCGGTCAGGGTGGCGTCATAGGCCGCGGCCCATTTGAACATCAGCTGACCCGCCGGCAAGGCGACGGCGAAGGCCGCGCAGAGCAGGATGTCTTTCCGCCCCATCAATCGGCCTCCAGCCGCTCTATGGCTCTCAGATAGGGGTGGATGGGCCGGCTGGGCACATTGAAGACGTCGAAGTGCAGGGCCTGCAGCAGGAGCTGGACCCCGACAATCACCGGCAGGGCCGCGGCCATGACCACCCCGGCCGAGGCCGCGTGGCCCGGCGTCCGCGTCGCCATCCAGTGCAGGCCATAGCTGAGGCCGAACAGGCTGAAGGCGGCCCCGGCGATGAGCTCCAGGGTGGCGATATTGAAGTCGCGGACAAAGTACTGGCCCAGGACGCGTTGGACGAAGTTGGTCAGGTGCTTCAACGCGAAGGGCCCAACGATGGCGCCGATCCTCAGGTTGGAGACCTCGTCGCCGTAGCGCGCGGGAATCGGCACGTCGCGCACCACCGCCCGCAGGGCCCCCAGGTGGTAGAGCAGGTCGGTCTCGAAGAAGAAGCGCTGCGAGACCCGCTTTTCCCGCACCCGACGGGCCACGCTGGCCTCGATGGCCGTGAAGCCGTTGGTGGGGTCGAACACGTTCCAATAGCCGGTGGAGACCTTGGCCGCGAAGCTGAGCGCGGCGTTGCCGAAAATCCGCACCCGGGGCATGGCCGTCAGGTGGCTGATTGAGGTGAACCGGTTGCCCTTGGTGTAGTCGGCCTCGCCCAGCACGATGGGCGCCACCAGCTGACCGAGATAGGTCAGGTCCATCTGATCGTCGCCATCGACCTTGACCAGGATCCGGCCCCCCAGCCGGTCGGCCTCGGCGTAGCCGGCCAGGGTCGCGCCACCCACGCCGCGGTTTTCCGGCAGGCGCAGCAGTCGCACCCGCGGATCGGTGATGTTGGCGGCGATGTAGTCGCCCGAGCCCTCGGGACAGCCGTCGTCGACGCAGACGATCCCCTCCACCCAGGCCGGGGTGCGCGCGATCACCCGCGCGATGTGGTCCTTGACCTTGTAGCAGGGGATGACCAGCCACACGCCCGCCTCGTCCAGGCGCGGGTCGCTGGGACGCGGATCGCCGCTGCGACGGGAGGCCGTGCGGCGATGAGGGGGGGCTTCGGGGGGCATGGGTCTGGCGCTTCCTGCCGTTCGGCTAACATGCCCCGCGCCGGGCCGTCCATGATTTCGCCAGGGCCGGCAGGATCGCCGCGCCGAGGCGCCATGCTTGCACCGCAAAATGCGACCTGATACCAGCGCGATCTTGTCAGGAGCGCGGATGCAGATCGCCGAACACATGCTTCGCACGGGCCGCCGTGGAACCCTGCATGAGTTCAGCATGGCCCTGGCGGACCTCCGAGGCTCGAGGGACAAGGTGGGGCTTGCCTGGTCGCTGGCCTGGCACGACGTGGTCTCGCGCTATCGCGGCTCCATCCTGGGTCCCTTCTGGATCACCCTGTCCATGGGCCTGATGGTCCTCGGCATCGGCTTCCTCTATGCGCGGCTGTTCCACGTCGCGGTCCACGACTTCATGCCCTTCGTGGCGATCGGCATCGTGTCCTGGGGTCTGATCTCGGTGACCATCCTTGAGGGGTGCGACACCTTCACGGCGGCGTCGGGCATGCTCAGCCAGACCTCCCTGCCGATGTTCACCTTCCTGTGGCGCACGGTGCTGCGGAACCTGATCAACCTGGCCCACCACGCCGTGATCATCCTGGCGGTGCTCGTCTGGTACGGGGTCTGGCGCAAGGCCAACCTGCCCCTGTCGCTGGTGGGCCTGGTGCTCGTGATCCTGAACATCACCTGGATCAGCTACGCCATCGCCATCGCCTCGGCGCGATTCCGGGACATCCCCCAGATCGTCGGCTCGGTGATGCAGTTCGCCATCTTCATGACGCCGGTGTTCTGGCGTCCAGGCGGCGGGATCATGACCCAGCACGCGGTGCTGTTGTTCAATCCGTTCTTCCACATGCTCGACGTGATCCGCTCGCCCCTGTTGGGCGGCCATGCGTCGAGCCTGTCCTATGTCATCCTGGGGATCATGGCCGTGGCGGGATGGGCCGCGACCTTCTCCGTCTTCGCCCTCATCCGGCGCCGGATCGTGCACTACCTATGAAGCCGCCACAGGTCTCCATCACCATCACCGACCTGACCATGCGCTTCCCCGTCTATGGGGTGGACGCCAAGTCGCTGAAGAAGCACCTCGCCCGGGTGGCCGTCGGCGGCCGGCTGGAAAAGACCCATGGGGTCACCGAGGTGACCGCCATCTCGCACCTGAACCTGAACCTCAAGGCCGGGGACCGCCTGGGCCTGATCGGTCACAATGGCTCGGGCAAGACCACCCTGCTGCGCGCCCTGTCCGGCGCCTACGAGCCTGACGAAGGCTCGATCGAGGTGCGCGGCCGCATCGCCCCGCTGCTGGACCTCAGCCTAGGCATCGACCCTACGGCGACGGGGCTGGAGAACATCCGCCTGCGGGGCCGGATCGCCGGCCTCTCCTCGCGCGAGATCGAGGAGAAGATGGACGAGATCGGCGCCTTCACGGGCCTCGGTCCCTTCCTGGCCATGCCGCTCAAGACCTATTCCGCCGGCATGCAGGCTCGCCTGGCCTTCGCCGTGGCGACAGCCGTCGACGCCGATGTCCTGCTGATGGACGAGTGGATCGCCGTCGGTGACGCCCAGTTCCAGAAGATCGCGCACCAGCGGCTGCTCAGCCTGGTGGAACGGGCCGGCATCCTGGTCCTGGCCTCGCACGACCTCGACCTGATCCGCCTCTACTGCAACAAGGTCATGCGGATGGACGCCGGCGTCGCCTCCGAGGTGGTCGACGTGCGCAAGATGGACCAGCTGCTCACCGCCGCCTGACGGCGCGGCCCGGGCCTGCTAAACCCCCTCAGTGGACGTCGTCTTCACCATCGTCTCGCGCAACTACGCCGCCCAGGCCGCGACCCTGATGGCGAGCCTGGCTGTCGCCGAGCCTGGCGTACGCCGGGTGGTGGCCGCGACGGACGGACCGATCCATTTCGCAGACCCTGGAATCGAGGTTCTGGACGCGAGCACGCTCGTTCCGGACTTCGCCGCCATGTGCGCCTGGTACGACGCCCTGGAGCTGAACACGGCGGTGAAGCCTCACGTGTTCCGCGCCCTGCTGGCCCGTCCGGAGACTGCGGCGGCCGTCTATCTGGACCCGGACATCTACGTCTATCGGCCGCTGGCCGAGGTGCGCGAGGCCCTGGCCCGCGCGCCCCTGGCCCTGACCCCGCACCTGACCCGGCCATTGAAGGGCGAGGCCAACCCGTCCGACCACGTCATCCTGACCTCAGGGGCCTACAATCTCGGCTTCATGGCCGCCCGGGACGAGCCGCAGATCACCGCCCTCCTGGACTGGTGGGCGGACAAGCTGCGCTTCGACTGTCGCGTGGACTTCGCCGCCGGCCTGTTCACCGACCAGAAGTGGATGGACCTGGCGCCCGGCTTCGTCAGCGACCTGGCCCTGCTGCGGACCCCGGCCCTCAACCTCGCCTACTGGAACCTGGAAGGCCGGACGCTGGAGCGCGCCGGCCAGGGGTGGCGGGTGGATGGGGAGCCCCTGGGCTTCTTCCATTTTTCCGGGTTCGACCCCGAGCATCCCGACCTGTTGTCCAAGCACCAGGACCGCATCCGCATAACGCCCGGATCAGCCCTCGCCGCGCTTTGCGCCGACTATGGCGCCGCCCTGCTGGCCAACGGTCATGTGCAGGCGCGCGCCACGCCCTATGGCCACAACACCTTCCCGTCCGGCCGCACGGTGACCGCCGAGCAGCGCCGACGGATGCTGAAGGCCGCCCGCGCCGGCGAGGACTTCGGCGGCGGCCTGACCGACCGGGCCGAAGCCTGGCTGGACGCTCCGGCCGGGGCGAGCCGCCAGCCGACCGCGGCGCCGGACGGCCCCTGGCTGGCGGGTTCCGATGAACTCGCCCTGCACCTGATCACCGCCTGGCCGGCCCCGGCGCCGGCGGCCCTGCTCGCCGCCCGTCATGACCTGCGCGCCCGGTTCAATGGCGACGCGGAGGGGCTGAAGGCCTGGCTGATCGGCCCCGAGGCCCTGGCCGGCCGCTTCGATCCACGGTTCCTGGGCGAACCGGTCACCGCCGACATGGCGCTCCGCGCGGCCCGCTACGCCTTTGGCGACGCCCGCGACCCTGACCTGGCCGCCTATGGCCTGGCCGGCCGCGCCGGCTGGTCGCCCGCCGCCCGTCCGGCCCTGGACGGCCCGGTCGCCCGGCTCGCCGGCCTGACGCCCTTCCCGCAGGTGTTCCTGCGCATCTGGGAGGGGCGCACCGATCTGCAGCGGATGTTCCCGCTGACCACCCTGAGGAGCCGGTTCGGCTTCCTGCGCTGGCTGATCGGCGGCGGCCTGGCCGAGCATGGGATCGACGCCGCCGACCTGCCGGCCGCGGTCACGGGCCACCCCGCCTGGCGGCTGGCCCGGCTCAG